>NZ_QZEG01000090.1:0-6079 GCF_009917605.1 Anaerotruncus sp. 1XD42-93
TTTGCTGGTTTCCGCTGTTTCGGAAAGCACTCTGCGATTTGTTCGTATTGTTCTTTCTTCAGTTCCATTCCCTTATTATAGCATATCTTCGTTTGTGTGAACAGACCCTAGAACGCTGCGCCCCCCTCCTCTTTGCCGGAAAGAACTTCCGTGAGGACAACGCCGCCAACACAAAGGCGGCGGCGCGGCAGATTATCACATCAACTGCGGCCAGCCATCGGCAGACCGCCACCGAGAAAGGAGAACTATGAGCAACGAAACCAGCACCACCGAGACGAGCATCTACCCCAAGGCCACGCCGCAGACCCCGCCCGTGCTGGTGAAGAAAATCGGCAAGACCACCTACCGGGTGTGGGCGCATTTCAGCACCACCAGCACCAAGACAATGGAGGACGAAATCAAACGCCTACTTCGTGAGGAAGTCCGTCAGGTGACGGAAAACGAGTAACAGCGCAAGTAGACCGGGAACCGCAACAGGCTCCCGGTCATTTTTATCGCCGTTTTGTGAATAATTTGTAAATATGATGAAAAAGTCCTTGATGATGTGATTCTATTACTTGAAATCCAACGAAGGACATGGTACAATACTTACGCCCTGCCATGTCCTTTTTTGAAAGGGGTATCCATGTCAGAAAAGAGACGAGATGGCAAAGACCGTCTCCTCAGAACAGGGGAGAGCCAGTGTGCCGACGGAAAAAGTGACAAATTGCCGCTGAAGAAGCGTTCCTGTGGAAGTTCTCAGGGATGGGGTGATTACTGAAATCAAGAAGAGCCACGACTGGGAGAAGCCTAAGTGTCACGCATTGACAGTCCCTGAGCAGGAGGCATTCGTTGATTTTGTGGCACGGTCTCCAACTTACCGCCACTGGTCTAACTTGTTCACCGTGTTGCTTGGTACTGGAATGAGAGTAGGCGAGTGCCTTGGCCTTCGGTGGGAAGACTGTGACTTTAAGGGCAAGATTATTAATGTAAATCACAATCTCATACATCGAGTCACAGAAGCCGGGAATATGGAAATCCATATCACAACTCCGAAAACAAAGGCGGGCATTCGCATTATTCCGATGTTCGATGATGTGAAGCGGGCCTTGTTAGACAAGAGGCTGAAACAAATGGAGCATGGCTTTACACGAACCGGGATAGATGGCTATTCCGGCTTTATCTTCCAAAATCGTTTTCAGGAGATCCTCATTCCACATCTAGTTCATCGGGCCATCTGGCGCATCATCCGGGATCGTAACATTGAGGCAGGAGAAACCGGAGCGATCTGGTTACCGCATTTTTCCGTCCACAACCTACGGCCCACTTTTTGTACAAGGCTTTGTGAGAACGAGCCGAATATCAAGATTATCCAGGAAATCATGGGGCGTCGGAACATTGAAACTACAATGGACGTGTATAACGAGGCCACCAAAGAGAAGAAGATGGAATCAATTTCCAACCTGGAGGGCAAAATTAAGATAAGCTGAGTTTTACGACAAATCATGGAATACACTGTGTAACACTAAACGATATGCCGAGAAAGTAGGAAAACTGGCATGAATGGTCACGATTTGATAACTTATGTAACGGTATGCGGAGTGGAGAAACAATGTCCAGCCATAAAGCTGCTGGACAAATAAAGGGTCTGTTGGAGTGCGGTTGTCAACAAGAGAAGTTCTGAGGGAGTATAGTGCTCCCTCAGGCTTTTTCTTTTGACAGGAAGACTGGGGACGCATTTTCGTTTGGTTTAGGATTCAATTCTCCATATCACATACGGAAAGGGTGGCGCTTGGATGGAGCAGCAGGAAAAGAGCATTCTGATGCGGATTCAGGACACGGTTGTAAATTATGCGGATATTGTCTCCCAGATTTCCAGGGTGGATGTGGAGGTCGTGGATGACCGCCTGTACCGCGTGGCGGGTACCGGTATTTTCAGCGGCCGGGTCAACGAAAATATGGCGGCAGAGGGCTATGTATATAAACAGGTGCTGAAAACCGGGAAACCCCAGATTATTTATGAGCCGGGGCGGGAACCGATCTGCCGCAGCTGCCCACTCTGCAACAAATGCTATGAAGAGATCGAAATTTCCATGCCGGTATCTATGAACGGGCAGATTCTTGGTGTGATCGGCCTGGTGGGTACCAGCCTGGAGCAGAAGAAACAGATACTTCAGAATGAAAAACTATATCTGGACTTTTTGGATCAGATCACACAGTTCATTCTGGTGAAGGTCCGGGAGGAAGTGCGTCAGGCGCATGAACGCGCTCTGGAGGAAACGCTGGCCTGCGGCGACATCATTGGCAGCAGCCCGCAGATGCAGCATCTGAAGGAGAGTATCCACCGGGTATCCAAGGGGACCTCCACTGTGCTGATCACTGGGGAGAGCGGGACTGGAAAGGAGATGGTTGCCCGCGCCATCTGGAAAGCAGGCGACCGGAGTGCCGCCCCGTTTGTCGCGATCAACTGTGCGGCCATCCCGGAGAACCTGCTGGAATCCGAGCTGTTCGGTTATGTGAAAGGGGCCTTTTCCGGGGCAGACCCGGGCGGCAGGATGGGGAAATTTGAACTGGCGGATCATGGCATCCTGTTTTTGGATGAGATCGGAGACATGCCGCTCCATTTGCAGGTCAAGCTGCTGCGGGTGCTCCAGGAACGGAAGATCATCCGGGTTGGGTCGAATCAGGTGGTGCCTATCGACGTGCGGATTCTGGCTGCGACCAATAAAGACCTGTGGGAAATGGTGCAGGAAGGGAAATTTCGGCAGGATTTATACTATCGGTTGAACGTGATTCCGCTTCGTCTGGTCCCGCTGCGGGAGCGGAAAGGGGATATTGAAGAGCTGGCACTGTTTTTTGCACGCCGTTACGCCAAACGTCTCGACCGGTATTTCTGGAGGATCAGTGATGACGCGATGGAGCGTTTGAAGTCTGACCGATGGGAAGGGAATGTGCGGGAGCTGGAAAATGTGCTGGAATTTATGATGAATATGGTCCGAGAGGACGGGGTTCTGAACACGTGTACACTGCCCGAACGTTTTGACAGTTGCAAAGAAGGCAGAACCGAGCGGGTGTCGGTAGGCAGAGCGGAGAGATCACAGCGTCTATCTGGTATACAGGAGGGGATTCCAATGGCTGCGGTCATTCCACTGAAGGAACTGGAGCGGCAGGAGATTCGGAAAGCCCTTTCTCTTTATGGTGTCTCAACCAGCGGAAAAAAGCAGGCGGCCAGTCGGCTGGGGATCAGCTTGGCGACTCTGTACCGCAAACTGGAAGAATACGGCCTTTCTTAATTCTCAAAACAAGAAAACAAATTCTTAAATCGAGAAAAATTCTTAAAACAAGAAAATGCTATCCACTCAAAAACAGGAGCTTTTGCGAATCTCAAGCAGAGGGATTCGGATAAAGGCTCCTGTTTTTGTGGATATACGCCAAATAAAGCATGGAAAATTATACGGAAATGTAGAAACAATTTGAAGGCGACACGGTTGGAACAGAACTTGCTCTATAAATAGGCACACAGAGAAAGGGCGTGGAACAAGATGAAAGAGACATTTAAACTGGTAAGCAGAGAACATGGCGGAAAAGGTTGCGACCTTAGCTTCCTGAACAAGCAGGAGGCTGTAAAGATACAGAATTTTCATAAGAGTTTCCCGATGTATGCTCCCACGCCGCTGGCAAAATTGCCCGCAACTGCGGCTTGCCTGGGACTTGGGGAAATGTATGTCAAGGATGAATCCTACCGGTTTGGACTGAATGCGTTTAAGGTGCTGGGCGGCAGCTACGCCATTGGGCATTATCTCGCGGAAAAGCTGGGCAAAGAGATTTCCGAGGTGGATTATCAGGCCCTGGTCTCGGACGAGGTGAAACAGCAGCTGGGAGAACTCACCTTTGTAACGGCCACAGATGGCAACCATGGACGGGGTGTCGCATGGGCGGCCCGGCAGTTCGGCCAGAAGGCTGTGGTATATATGCCCAAAGGGAGCGCCGCCGAACGGCTGGCTAACATTCAGGCTGAGGGGGCTGAAGCTTCTATCACCGAGCTGAACTATGACGACGCTGTCCGGCTAGCCAACCGCCAGGCAGAGGAAAAAGGCTGGGTCATGGTGCAGGATACCGCATGGGAAGGGTATGAGGATATCCCCACCTGGATCATGCAGGGCTACGGCACCATGGGGCTTGAGGCATATGAGCAGCTTTCCCAGATGCCCACACACATCTTCCTCCAGGCGGGCGTCGGCTCGATGGCAGGCGCAGTGACTGGGCTGTTCGCGGCCTGCTGCGGCAAAGACCGCCCGATCATCACGATTGTGGAGCCGGAGAAAGCAAACTGCCTCTACCGGACAGCGGAAGCCAACGACGGACAGCGCCATTTCGTGACCGGAGATATGAATACCATTATGGCAGGGCTGGCCTGCGGGGAGCCTTGCAGCATCGGCTGGAACATCCTTGCCGATTATGCGGATCATTTCATCTCCTGCCCCGATTATGTGGCGGCGAAGGGGATGCGGATTCTCGGCAACCCGGCAGGCAGAGACGACCGCGTGGTATCCGGAGAGAGCGGTGCAGCCTCGTTCGGCTGTGTGGCAGAGATCATGACCAATCCGGAGCTGGCCTGGATGAAGGAAAAGCTGGGCCTGAACGAAACATCCCGCGTCCTGTTTTTCAGCACCGAGGGTGACACCGACCAGGAAAACTACAAAGCAATCGTGTGGGACGGAAAATACCCCAGCAAAGCATTTTAACCGATTGGAAGTCAGGCACCCATATGCAGGGCCGCAGGACGGTTTTGCATTGAGAATATAGAGGAGGTAAGGTCAATGTTGAGCAAAGAGAGACAAGAGCAAGTGGTGGAATTGTGCCAAAAGCTGATCCGGCAGCAGAGCTATTCCGGGCATGAGGACGGGGTAGTGGCAGAGCTGTCCGCGCAGATGAAAGCGGAGGGGTTCGACTCGGTCACAGTGGACCGGTACGGCAACATCATCGGATGCATCAAAGGCAGCCGTCCGGGAAAAAAGATCCTGTTTGACGGTCATATTGACACTGTCCCGGTGGGGGACGAGACTGAGTGGACCTATCCTCCGTTCGCGGCAGAGATTCACGACGGCAAAATCTACGGCCGCGGGACCAGCGATATGAAAGGCGCGGTGGCCGGCTTTGTAACAGCGGCTGCGGCATTTGCCGAGGACACTGGTAAGGACTTCGCAGGCGAAATCTATGTAGCCGGCGTTGTGCACGAGGAGTGCTTCGAGGGCGTGGCGGCACGCGAGATCAGCAAGGCGGTACAGCCCGACTATGTGGTAATCGGCGAGGCATCCCAGCTCAACCTCAAGATCGGCCAGAGAGGCCGCGGAGAAATCGTGGTCGAAACGTTCGGCAAGCCCTGCCATTCCGCAAACCCGGAAAAGGGCATCAACGCTGTTTACAAAATGGCCAAGGTGATCGAGGCGATCCGCACGTTGGAGCCGACCCATCACCCGGTTCTGGGGGACGGCATCCTCGAACTGACCGACATCAAATCCGCACCGTATCCGGGCGCATCGGTGGTGCCCGAGTACTGCCGGGCGACCTATGACCGCCGTCTGCTGGTGGGCGAGACCAAGGAGAGCGTGCTCGAGCCGATTCAGAAGCTGCTCGATGGACTGATGGCAGAGGACCCTCAGCTCAAGGCGAAGGTTTCCTATGCGGTTGGCAAAGAGCTTTGCCACACCGGCGCTGAGATCACCGGAGAGCGGTTCTTCCCGGGCTGGCTCTACGACGAGAACGATGCATTCGTGCAGGATGTGAAGAAACAGCTCGAGGGGATGGGCTACCAGCCGGAGATCACCCAGTACAACTTCTGCACCAACGGCAGCCATTATGCGGGCGAGGCGCAGATTAAGACATTCGGCCTTGGCCCCTCTAAGGAAAATCTGGCGCATACGGTGAACGAGTACATCGTGTCAGCGCCAGTAATAAAATGAAAGAAAACGCCGAGGAAAAAATGTAGTTTTGTGGCGGAGGAGGCGAAAAAAAGATAGACTCCCAAGAGGGCGAAAAAGAGCCCGGAAAGGGAGTCAGGAAATGAAAGGAGCACAGTGGATGGATATCCGAAGCGACA
>NZ_QZEG01000091.1:0-6045 GCF_009917605.1 Anaerotruncus sp. 1XD42-93
TGTCGCTTCGGATATCCATCCACTGTGCTCCTTTCATTTCCTGACTCCCTTTCCGGGCTCTTTTTCGCCCTCTTGGGAGTCTATCTTTTTTTCGCCTCCTCCGCCACAAAACTACATTTTTTCCTCGGCGTTTTCTTTCATTTTATTACTGGCGCTGACAGCGTCTCCATTTCCGTCTGGACAGCCTCCTGCACCGCCTGTTCCACAGCCTGTTCCATACTTAAAGTGGCCGCCCGGTCCTCGATGCTCTCCCGGACCACATCCATATGCCCGGTATCCGCCATCTTGGAGAAGGTCTTGTAGATGTCCGCCATCGTGTCCGGGGAGGCCAGCAGCGCCCTCGCCTGGTCGTCAGGCAGCTCCAGCGCCCCGATCTCCATCAGGATGTCCTCCCGCACCGCATACTCCACGGCGTGGTCCAGGATGTCGGCGGGTGGCTGGTCCATCAGCCGCGCCCGGAACTTGTCCTGCTCCGCCGATGCTTTCTCATACAGTTTGCTGCTCAGTTCCGTATCAGCCATTTTATCGCTCCTCCTGTCTCAAAATTTTCACCCACCGTGTTTTCATCTGGTGGGGGTACTGCCCACTGTCCCTGGGCTTGCTCCTGCCCGTCCACTCCATGCCCCCGGCCAGCCCCTCGCACACGAAGCCGGAGGCTTTCAAGGAGACGCCGCACTCGCTGTCCAGGATATAGGTGATGACCTTGCGGTAGCCCATCGCCCTCGCCGCCCGGACCGCCGCCCCATAGAGCATACTGCAAGCGTTCCTCGCCCCATCGGTGCAGAGGCGGTTGACCTCCAGCGTGTAGCCGTCATCCAGGAAGCGGCTCACCGGGCGGCCGCAGATGGCGACACCGGCGAGCCGCCCGTCCTCCCGGACGCCGATGGAGAACTTGTGTCCCACCGTGGGCTTGTGGTGGCGGTGGTGCTGGCGCACGAACTCGTTCGCCTCCCGCAGGGAGACGGGGACCAGCGACAGCATATCACTCACCGCCCACGGCGTCACGGATGCCCTGCATGATATACGCCACGCAAGGGACGGCCACGCTGTTGCCGAGCATCTGGTAACGCTTCGTGTCGCTGATGACCCTGCCGTCTGCGCCGGCCTCCGTCCAGCCGTCCGGGTAGCCCTGCAAACGCTCCGCCTCGGTGGGGGTGAGCCTCCTCACGCAAAGCCCGGTGCGGACGGGGTTCTGGTAGTTCAGCGAGTAGCCGCCGGAGGCCGCCTTTGCCAGCAGTGTGCCGCTGACCTCATCCGTCTCCCGGAGGTTGCGGCAGTCCACGGCGGCGGCTCCGTCCGCATCCTCCACCACGGCCACGCCGCCCTGATTGCAGCAGGGGTTCCCGCCGCTCAGGTCCAGCGTCCGGGAGGTGTCCGCCTCATAGAAGCCGCTCTTTGGGTTGTCCGACAGCATCCCGCCGGAGTGGTAGGCGCCGATCACATAGGCTTTCATCACGGCGCTCTGCTGGCCCGCCAGAAGGGTGGGGGCGGTCTCCTCCTGGAAACCGATGCTCCCGGACTGGCTGCCGGCCTTGTGCTTGAAGCCCGCGCTCACCACGCAGAAGTCCAGCTCGTTCCCTTGTCCGGCAGGGCGGGAAAGCCCAGCGCCGGAGGCACAGAGCGTCCCGGCGATCTGCGGGTGGGTGACGATGGGCTGCTCATGGGCGGCGGTCAGGGTGGGGGACTGCTCCTCCAGGATGCCGGCGTTGGCCTGCCCGGTCCCCATGCAGACGGCGTGGCGGTCGATGGTGTTGAGGGTGAAGGAGACATTCTCGTTGATGCCGTCCCCCTGCGGCCCGTTCCCGTCCGCCCTGCCGATCATGGAGCCCTGGATGGCGTATGCGGTGATGGGCAGGTTGCCGTGGGTCTGGCTGCGGAGGGTGGGCGATACGCCGCCCTTCTCCACATTGAGGGAGTCGCCGCCCTGGTCGTTCAGTATCTCGACCTTCGGGGCAAAGAGGTACTGGTCGTTCCCGGTCGCCAGTGTGCCGCTCTTTTCCACCTGGAGCAGAGGCCCCTTGCCCCCGCCCTCACAGCCGCAGCGGATACGCATGGAGACGGCGGGGATCACATCCCCCGCGCCTGCTGTTCCAGCGCCGTTTTGAGCATAGGCGGCAAGTCCTTGCCGCGGCGTTCCGCCCGCCGCAAAATACCCTGACAGGCTTTTGGGGACAAAGAGTATCTCGCCGGCGCGTTCGCCTCTAAGATCTGCGATAAGAAAGATGCGCCTGCGCCGCTGTGCTGTTCCGAAATATTGGGCGTCGTACACGCACCAAGCGAGGTCAACGCCTCGGCCTCGTACCATCCCGGCGTTTGCCCACCGTCCAGAACCAGGCATTGGAACTTCGGCGTCTGTGAACGCTTCCAGCACAGCCTTAAAGTCACGCCGGGAAGAACTTGACAAGGCTCCGGGGACATTTTCCCAGAGCGCGAATTTCGGGTATTCTCCATTGGTCGCCTCCTGCATTTCTCTGATGATCCTGATGGCCTCCAGAAAGAGGCCGCTCCGCTCCCCGGCAAGGCCCAGGCGCTTGCCAGATGCCACGCTCAAATCCTGGCAGGGGGAGCCGAAGGTGATGATGTCCACGGGCGGCAGCTTGCCGCCGTGGAGCTTTGTGATGTCGCCAAAGTGTTCCATGTCCGGGAAGTGCTTCTTCGTCACGGAGACGCACTCAGGGACGATCTCGCTGGCCCACAGGGGCCTGATCCCGTAAAAAGAGGCGGCATAGGGGAAACCTCCTATGCCGTCAAACAGGGAACCGAGTGTAAGCTGGTCCGTTTTCAATTTTTCTTTCCTCCGCTGTTCTTTCCGCTGTTGTCGAACTCCATCTGGAACTTCGCCCGGCCGTCCTCCTCGGTGGTGAGCAGGACATCGGCGTTGTAGGTCCTGCCCGTCCGCTGGCTCTTGCAGTCCTTCAGCTTGATGCGCCCCTCCTTCACCAGCTTCTCGGCCATGCCAGCGGTCAGGTGCTTGCCGATCTTCTTGAAGTAGGCGTTGTCCTTCCAGAGGACGAAGCGGCACTGCGTCGTCACAAACTCCACTCCGCTGCGCCCGCCTTGCGGCGAGCATCCGCTCCGTTCCGTTGCTCCTCCTTCTCCCACAAAATCTGACGATTTTGTGGGAACCCTATGAGTGCAAAACCAGCCCTTGTCACGCTCTGCCACATCCGCCCCGCAGTGGGGGCAGCTCCCGATCACCATACCCTTACCCGGCATATCCATCTGTACTCCTTTCACCGTCTCATAGTTCTTTACAAGGTCAGTCACCATCCCGGCGATCTCCCGCATGAAATCGTCCGGGGCATAGCCGCCCTTCTCGATGCCCAGCAGCTTCTCCTCCCACTCCGCCGTCATGGTGGGGGACTGTATCTGCTCCGGCACTACGGCGGCCAGGGCGCGGCCCTTGTCCGTGGGGACCAGCGCCTTGGCCTTCTTGTCCCCCTTGCGCTCCACAAAGCCCTTCTGCACCAGCTTCTCGATGATAGCGGCGCGGGTGGCGGAAGTGCCGATGCCTTTCCGCTCCACATCCTCCGGCATCTCCTCGGCCCCGGCAGCCTCCATGCTCTGGAGGAGGGTGTCCTCCGTGAAGCGTTTGGGGGGCGTCGTCTTGCCCTCTTTCAGCTCCACCTTGGCGAGGGGCAGCTCCGCATCCTCCGAGAGGGCTGGGATGGGCGGTGCGTCGTCCTCGGACTTCTCATCAGTGCTGGCGGCAACATACGCCCGCCAGCCGGGGACCGTGACCGTTTTCCCCTTGGACTTGAACTGGTGTCCGGCGCACTCCAGCGTGACGGCGGTCTCCGAATAGCGGCAGGGGTTGCCCACAGCGCAGACGAGGCGCAGTGCGATCAGGTCCAGCACCGCCAGCTCCCCGGAGGGCAAGGCGGCAAGGTCGGCGGACTCCAGCGTTTTCGTAGGGATGATGGCGTGGTGGTCGCTGACCTTCTTCCCGTTGATGACCTGGGCGGCGTTCACGGGGGCGGGGGCGTCCGGGGAGATATTACGCTTTTTCCGCACCATATCCACCAGCCCCGGCAGCATCCCCGCCATGTCCTCCGTGAGGTAGCGGCTGTCCGTCCGGGGGTAGGTGACGAGCTTCTTCTCATAGAGGCTCTGGGTGTAGTCCAGGGTCTGCTTCGCCGTGAAGCCCAACTGACGGTTGGCGTCCCGCTGGAGGGAGGTCAGGTCGTAGAGCGCCGGGGGCTTCTCCGTCCTGTCCTTGCGCTCCACATTCTTCACCGTTGCCGTCCCCGCCGAACGGCAGTCCTCCGCGATCTTCTCCGCCTCAGTCTTTTCCTTCATACGCTCTCCGTTCGCCGCAAAGCCTTCCGGCACAAGCTGGACCGTGTAGAACGGCTCGGACTGAAAGCCGCTGATCGCCGCCTCCCGGCCGCAGACCATCGCCAGCGTGGGCGTCATCACCCGGCCCACATTGAGGGTAGGCCCGTACTTGCATGAAAAGAGCCGGGTGGCGTTGATGCCGACGATCCAGTCGGCGCGCTCCCGGCACAGGGCAGCCTCATACAAGGCATCGTATTCCGTTCCCGGTCTCAGGCTGGCAAAGCCCTCCCGGATGGCGGCGTCCTCCATTGAGGAGATCCAGAGCCGCTCAAAGGGCTTTTTGCACTTGCACTGGTGGTAGACCAGCCGGAAGATCAGCTCGCCCTCCCGTCCGGCGTCTGTTGGATAGTTGGAATAGGTGACTTAGAAAATATCCATTATTCAAGGGTTTCCAGTGCCCCTATGAATTTGTAATGGATAGTAAGTCGTTGAATTTTCTGCCCGTCAACTTCTACGGGTTCAGAAACAAGAATTTTTTCTATAAGTTGATTGATTATCTTAAAATTGAGTTCTGTTATTCCTGCATAACCGCTTATCTGCTCCGCAAACTGCTCAATGGAAGATAACTGCTCCCTGTCCGCTATGGCACTTTTTTCAAGTTCCTTTATCTTGGCGGTCAGTTCTTCCTGCTCGCTGTCAAATCGTGCCGACAACATTTGGAAACGCTTTTCGGTCAGCAGTTCCCTTGTCAAGTCCTCGTACAGTTTGGCATACAGGTTTTCAATCTCCGACACACGCTGTTTACATTGCCTTAGTTCCTTTTTCTGCTGTTCCCTGTCCGCTGACATTTGGAGATTAAGACGCTCCGCAATATCCGTTACCATAGCTTTCCTGTCGGTCAATGCCTGTCCTGCGTGTTTCTGAATGTCCGCAAGCACAACTTCGTGAACCGTCCTCGCCTCAATGGTGTGTGATGAACAGCCCTCTTTCCCAAACTTGCGGTATTTGGTACAGCAGTAGAAAGTCTTGTCTAATACATTGTTCCGCTTTCTTTTCTGCTCGACTTTGGCAAGCATGGCACTCCCACAATCGGCGCACTTGATAACCCCTCGGAAGATGTTGTCATATCCGCTTGAACTTTCCCCGATAACGGGCGGTCGGCTCTGTAAAATCTTCTGCACATTGTTCCAGCGGTTCTGTTCAATGATTGGCTCATGTGTGCCATAAATGACTTCACGCTCTGCAAACGGGATATACTGTCTTTTCTTGGAACGCATGGTCTTGGTTGGTTTGTCCGCAACAGTAAGGTTTCCTGCATAGACGGGATTGTGCAATATCTGACTGACATAGGCAGTATCCCAGTCATACATTTTTTCCTCGTCCATAAAACGCTCAAACAGTTCCTTTTTGTAGAAACTCGGCTTGATGACTTTTGCCTTACGCAAGCGGTTACAGATAGTGTGAAGCCCCACGCCCTCCTCGGCGATTGAGAAAATCAGTTCCACAACGGGGGCGGTCACTTCATCAATGACAAGGTGGTTATGGTCTTTCTCGTCTTTCTGATAACCGAACGGGGCAGTGGTAGCCATATACTTGCCCTGCATTCTCCTTGCGTGGAGTGCGCTCTTGATTTTCCTTGACGTGTCCTTTGCGTACATTTCATTGAACACAGGTTATTGGGGAAAGGGAAAGCAAGCAGGCAAAAATCCAGTATTCATGCGGGTTTGCGGCGAGATGGCTCTCAAAAGCTAACCTCACAAAAGACAG
>NZ_QZEG01000092.1:0-5996 GCF_009917605.1 Anaerotruncus sp. 1XD42-93
CGTTGAGGTGCATAATCTTAACTGTAAGCAACGCCTATATTGACGCAGGAGGATATGCACATGAATGATTACAGCAAAATCACAGCCCTTTACTCCCGCCTGTCCGTGGGGGACGAGGACAGGGACGGCGGCGAAAGCAACTCCATACAGAACCAGAAGAAATTTCTGGAAAGCTATGCCAGACAGTTAAAATTAACCAATATCCGGCACTACATTGATGATGACGAAAGCGGCAGATTTTTTGACCGTTCCGCCTACTCCCGCATGATAGAGGACGTGGAAAACGGCAAAGTCGGCGTGTGCATTATGAAAGACATGACCCGTTGGGGGCGCGACTATCTTCAAGTGGGAAACGCTATGGAGATTTTCAGACGGAACAACGTGCGCTTTATCGCGGTAAACAACGGGATAGACAGCGAAAAGCCCGACACGTTGGAGTTTGCGCCGTTCATCAATATCATGTCAGAGTGGTACGCAAAGGACATCAGCAAGAAAGTGAAAACGGGCATTAAGACCAAAGGCATGAGTGGCAAGCCAATCGCAACCGAAGCCCCTTACGGATATGTAAAAGACCCCGACAACAAAGATTTTTGGTTGGTTGACGAAGAAGCCGCCGAAGTTGTCCGCCTTATTTTCCGCCTGTTTCTGGACGGAAAGAACCGAAACCAAATCGCCGTATATCTGAAAAATGAGCAAATCCCGACCCCCACATTCTACATGAAAGACCGGGGGCGGGGAACGGCAAAAAGCAGGACGCTGAACGAGGAAAACCGCTACAAATGGAATAAGGCGACCTTGACCCGTATCCTCACAAGGCAGGAGTATTGCGGAGATGTGGTGAACTTCAAGACCACAAAGCATTTCCGTGACAAACGGAACCACTATGTAGACAGAAGCCAGTGGCAGATTACGGAAAACGTGCATGAGCCGATTGTTGACCGCACTGATTTTGAAAACGTACAGCGGATTTTGGAAAACGCCCCTGTCAGGCGACCAAACGGGGACGGGGAAATCCACCCTTTGTCGGGCCTGCTTTTCTGTAAGGACTGCGGCGCAAAAATGCACATACGGACAGATTACAGGAACGGCGGCAAACGGCACGTTGCCTTTTGCAGTGAATACCACAAGGGGAAAGCCAGAAACCCGAAGTGCCATTCCCCACATATCATGGACGCGGATTTACTCATGCAGACCGTTGCGGACGTGCTGAAAAAAATCGCGGAATACTCCATCAGCAACAGGGCGGATTTTGAAGCCTTAGTGAAAAAGAGCCTTGACGTACAGCAGACCGACAGGACGAAGAAACAGCAGAAGCGCGTACCGCAAGTCACAATGCGGCTTGAACAAATCGAAAAGGTTCTGGATAAGCTGTACGAGGACAACGCACTGGGAGTAATTGAGCAAGACCGTTATGAGCAGATGTCGCGGAAGTATTCAGAAGAATACTATACACTGAAAGCGGAACTTGCGGAAATCGAAGAGCAGTTGTCCGCTTTTGAGAACGCGGGAGGACGGGCGCAGAGGTTTGTAAAACTGACAGAACGATATGCCGACTTTGCCGAACTCACCCCCGCCATTCTCAATGAGTTTATCAGCAGGATTGAAGTGCATGAGCGCGACCAGAAGCGGGCGAGATACGCCATTCAGCATATCGGGATATACTTCAACCATATCGGCAAATTTGAAAACGAACTGACACAGCTTGCCGAGCCGACAGAGCAGGAAATCAAAAAAATGCGGGAGGAAATCGAAGAAGCGAAAAAGGAAAAGAGCCGCGCCTACCACCGTGAATATTCCAAAGCCTACCGCGCCAGAAACCGCGAACAGCAACGGGAGTATGACCGTATCAAAGCGCGGGAATATCGGGCGAGGAAAAAGGCGCAAGCCGCCGCAACCGCACAGTAAAACCAAACAGCCAACAGCTAAAAGGGATTTTCCAAATACGGGAAATCCCTTTTTCCATGCCTGTTATACAGGCATTGCCCAAAGAAAGGAGCGACCCATTGACAGAATGGACAGAAAAGAAAGAAACGCCCGCCCCGCCCCGAAAGCCGGACGGTATCATCACGACACACAGGAACGGGCAGACCATTGTTGCGGAGCTGTTTTTCAACCACAGCGGCACAGAAACATTCCGCGACAAGCTGCTGAAAATGATACTTGCAGACAAGGGGGAATAAAACGGGAAAACGATTATCTGTAAAAATCCATTCCTATCCTATCCATTCCACACCAAACACGAAAGGAGCGATTGACCCGTGGCAAAGACCAAAGCCGAAAAAATCACGAGCATTGAGGAAGAAATCCGACAGCTTGAAAACAGGCGCAGACAGCTTGTGCAGGAGCAAAAGGCACAGGAACGCAAGGACAGGACAAAACGCCTATGCCGCCGCATGGGGCTTTTTGAAAGCCTTGTCCCCGACACGATACCGCTGACAGAGGAACAATTCAAGACCTTCCTTGAAAAAACTGTAATGACCGACCACGCCCGCCGCATACTGGACGAATTGACCGCCCAGAACGCCGCCACAGCCCCCGCACAGGGCGCAGAAACGGCGGCACAGGGTAACACGCCACTCACCGCCAAAACCACCCATATAGCCCGCGAGGGCGGCGCAGGCGGGGACGCGGACGGGAGCGCGGCGCAAGGGTAACGGCTTATGCCCCTACCCTTGCTTAAAAGCAAGGGCGCACTTATATACCACATGAAATGTGGTATGTGCGGTCTTGCAGACGGCGTTTTGTGCCTGTCGGCACAAAAGTTACTATTGTTTTTCCCGTTCAAAAACAAGCAGACTTAAAGTGGTTGTTGTGTATGGGTGTATCATCTGAACAAACCGCCATCCTTCCTCTGCATACTTTTCTATTATTGAAAACATTTCATCAAGATTTTCCTCTATCTTGCTTGTACGCAGATTGGAAGATGTAAGGTTAAAAGTCACTTTTTTATATTCATACATAATCAGCGTTTCTCCTTGTTTTCATTTATATGAATTGAATTATATCACTTAATTATTTCTTTTTCAAGCTAAACAGAAAGGAGGGGTGTAGATATAAAATGGTGGTCTTCAGTACCGACATACAACATATCGGGATTAATCTTAGCCATAAAGTACAAGATGTAGCGTTAAAATACCGATTACCACCAAAAAATATCTACACCCAGAAAGGAGCGCGGCGCGTGGCGATTTATCATTGCAGTATCAAAGTCATATCCCGCGGCAAGGGCAAGTCCGCTGTTGCCGCCGCCGCTTATCGGGCGGGGGAAAAAATTACAAATGAGTTTGACGGAATGACCCACGACTACACCCATAAGGGCGGCGTAGTCCACACCGAGATTTTACTCCCCGACCACGCCCCCGCCGCTTTCTCTGACAGGGCGGTTTTATGGAACGAAGTGGAGAAAATCGAGAAAGCGAAAAACGCCCAACTTGCGCGGGAGATTGAAATTGCCTTGCCCCGCGAACTGACAAGGGGGCAAGGCATTTCCCTTGTACGGGAGTATGTGAAACGGCATTTTGTGGCGGCGGGAATGTGCGCCGATATATGCCTGCACGACACAGGCGGCGGAAACCCCCACGCCCATATCATGCTGACAATGCGCCCTTTTGACGAGGGCGGCGAGTGGGGAGCGAAGCAGAAAAAAGAGTACATTCTTGACAGGGACGGGAACAAAATCTATGACCTGAAAAAGCGGCAGTACAAATGCAAATCCATTCCCGCTACCGACTGGAACGAGCAGACCAAAGCGGAGGAATGGAGGGCGGCATGGGCAAGGCTCTGCAACCAGTGTTTGGAGCAGAACGGACACGCGGAGCGCGTAGACCACCGCAGTTATGAACGACAAGGGATAGACCAGATACCCACCGTCCATTTAGGCGTTGCCGCTTCCGCTATGGAGAAGCGCGGCATCCGCACCGAGCGCGGCGACCTCAACCGCGAAATCGAAGTGACGAATAAGCGTTTGCGGCAGTTAAAGGCGCGTATCTCCAAACTGCAAAACTGGTTAAAGGAAGAAACCGAGAACACCGAGCCGCCCACCCTTGCCGACTACATTCAAGGCATACTGTCATGCAAGGCACAGACGGGAAAATCGGGATATTCACAATCGTTGTATAACCTCAAAGACGCGGCAAATATGCTGAATTTCCTACAAGCCAACAACATCATGGATATGACGGGGCTTGATGAAAAATTCAAGTCCATGATAGGGGAACAACTGGATATTCAAGGGAAACTGAAACCCGTTGAACGGCGGTTAGGCACTCTGAAAAAGCATATCGAGCAAGCCGACATTTATTTCAAGTACAAGGGAAAAAAGCCGCTGACCGAAACCGAGCAAATCTTATTCACAACGGCGAAAGATTATCTCAAAGGCGTGATGAACGGCAAGACCACAATCCCGACAAAGACATGGAAAGAAGAATACACCAAGCTGACCGCCGAGAGGAAAACGCTTAATCAGCGGTATCTTGCATTGAAAGAGGAAGTGAAAGAAGCCGAGAAAATCAGAAAGAGCGTTTACAGTATCTTGCGGCAGGAACAGCGGGAACAACCGCCCCACAGAAAGCAGGATATGGAGCGATAACAGACAGGGCGGCGGGATTGTCAATGCTTGCCACCGCCGCCCCTTATGGACTTTTATTAGACCGATAAACTGGAAGTTATAAATATTTACTCACATCATTTTGTTCAATAACCTTTTTACCCAACAATGTGATTGCCTGCGTTGGACATTTACTAATGCAACGATAACACATTGTACATTTATCGCTTGAAGCAGCAATTCCATTTTTTACTGCAATGTTACCCATAGGACATAGCTTTTCACATAAACCACAACCAATACATTTTATTGTATTGATTTTTAATTTGTCCGTATATTTTTGGGTTTTCCAAAAAAAGTATAGTCTTTGCCCAAACAGTCCTGCAAAATGATATACAATTCCTAATCCCTCTTGTGGCGGTTTTCCATTTTTTATATTGCACACGGATTTACATATTTTTTCCTCCGCTTTCATTACAATTTTTTTATTTTCTTCAAAACTGCGTTTTAATGCTTTCTCATCACAAATACTATCCGGCATCTTTAAATGCAATCCGCCCACTATAATAGCACCGTAATTTTTTAACAACCGTGCTAATATTCCTGCACCGTCACCACTGAAAAGCCCCATTGTGGCAATTATAAAAATGCTTTTTCCTTTCCAGATATGTCGATTATAAATAATATAATCTTTCACTATTTTAGGGATATTGCTATATTGTACCGGATAGCCTATTACGATTTCATTTTCATTTTCTATTCTCCCCAAAGTTTCATTATCTTCAATAGAAAATGAATTTGTACTATAACCATACTCTTTCAAAAATGTATCAACACAAAATTTTGTGTTCCCTGTACCACTAAAATATATTCCTGTCATTACATATCGCCAACTTTCAGTTTGCTGATTAGTTTTCTGCCACAAGTATAGCACATCTTTCTGCTGAAAACAATCTTCATTCCAAGTCCGTTCCGCCTATCCAGACTGTCAAGGGACGAGTAATATTTTTTCGCAAAGTGCGCGAAAAAATCTCCACTCTTAAACCCTTGACCGTCTGGATTTTTGCCGTTGCCATTTCGCCGCCGAAAACGGGGAACAGGATTTTACAACCCTGTCCCCCGCTTTCGTCCGCTTCATTCTAACGGCAAAACCGTCTGCACTACTGCGGCGGCGGGCGGTAGGTTATGCGGTGGCTCTGCCCCCGCGCCCCCGACCTCTCCCAAAGAACAGAATGGAATGTTACGCAATAGGACTTGAAAAGGCTTGATTTTTAAGGCGTTGCAGACGCGAAAATCTACAGGGTAAGGGTTTTATACTACCTACCCACGAAAACGGCTTCTAACCGTTCACAGGCGCGTTTTGCGCCCCTTTTCCTGCCCGTTTCCCGCCGCGCTGAAAAGTTTTGCGTCAATAACTCAAAAAAGCACTTGACAAAATGCTTCATGGGGC
>NZ_QZEG01000093.1:0-5880 GCF_009917605.1 Anaerotruncus sp. 1XD42-93
TACGACTCCCGTCCTTTTTCTTCCATATCTCTATTTTACCACGTTCTTTTCTCCTTGTGAATACAGGTTCTGAATCTTGCGGCTGGTATCTTTTGCCATAAACTCATTTATCAGGTTCTTGAACGGAACAAAGTCCGACAGGCCCTTGTCGGTATCCTCGTTGTCGTTGACGGCGATATAGCGGACTTTCAGCTTCGGAAACACGAACTCCAGGTAGTAGCCCATCATGATGTGCTCACGGCCAAATCTGGATAAGTCTTTCGTGATAACACAGTTGATGTTCCCCGCCTCGATCTCATCCATCATGCGCTTGAACTGGGGACGGTCGAAATTCGTTCCGCTCCATCCGTCGTCCACGAACTCGGACGCCACATGGAACTCCGGGTGTTCCCGGACATACTGGGTGAGGACGGTGCGCTGGGTCTCAATGGAAACGCTGTCGCCAAAAGACTCATCATCACGGCTAAGACGCATATAGAGCGCGGTGTTATATTGCGGTTGTTTCAAAAAGTTACCTCCTTCAATCATGAAACAACCCGCGCTTACAATACTCATACTGGTGCAATTATACCATAAGCGCGGGCCGGTTTCAATTCATATCTATCAGTTTTTCTCCGTCTGATGGGCGGCGGAGTAGCGAATCACATTCTCAATCAGCGTCCCAATGGGTTTTCCATTATCGTTGAAATGCTCGGCGACCCGGATACGGGAGTTACCATAGTAGAAGTACAATGTTCCGTATTCGTCCTCCACATAGAAAGTGGGAACCTCGTCCGGTTCAACGTAGGCAGCGTTCCATTCGTCAATCAACTCCTGCGGCGCATCGAACATCGGCTCATAGCAGGCGCACAGGTCAATGGGTTCGTACACATAGTTTTCAAAATTGTTCAATAAAGTACCTCCATAATTCGTAGTCTGTTGGGTCAGTCAACCTTGCGCCTGACCCACTGAATGTCATAGCCCAGCGCATCGGCAAGCTGGACAGCCTCTTTGTAGCGGAGGGACTCCCGCTGGAGCTTGTTGGAGAGATTGGACACACTGTCCGACCAGCCGTACACATCGGACAGCACATCGACTACCTCCTGCATGGTCATCCCCTGGCGCACAATGTACGCCTTGATCTCGTTCCTCATATCGGATTTCAAAGTTTTTTCCTCACTTTCTGATGAATTTGATGTTGTGTTCTGAAAAGCACTTTTACGGAATGATGAGGATTTTCGCAGTTGTAATTTCCGTTCAGATTTGCTATGATGAAGCCTAGGTCATAAGGGGCCTATATCCACTTCACGGCTTTACATGATCTCTGCCGGAACAGTGGATTTCCTCGCCTTTTCGTAGAGGGGCTACACGGTTTCGTAAATCACCTATGGGTGTAATTCGTTCATCGCAGAATAATATTTTTCACGAAAATCACAAGGATTGAATTTTGCCCCGGCATTTTAAGGTCAGGGTAGCGCGGTTGCCTATAAAAAGATAAAGGCAAACTCAAAACCATCCGTACATACGTACATCGGTACAACCTGCCGTCTGTGTACGCCTGTACGCACGTACAGATAATTTCATTTCTTTTTTATAAAGCGGTCGGCTTGATCAAGACCTCAATTCCCAGGTAGCCCCGGCATCGCTTGCCGCTGCCGATATACACGTTGTTGGTGGCCTCCAGCCGGTAGGCGTCGGCGTTCTGCGCGATGAAGCCGGAAAAGCTCTTGGGGGAAAGCGGGTTCTCGGCGTTGTCCTCGCACCAGACCTTATAGGCGGCATAGAGGTCACGGGTAGCGGCCTCGCTGTCTGCCTTGAACCGGACATATCCGGCAGAGGCCAAGAAGTCCATGATGTTGTTGGCCTCCCGGACTACAACAGAGATATTCTCCCTGGCCCGGTCGCTGATGGTGAACCGATAATTGTTTACCAGCAGGCGGTTAAGCCCGTCCAGACACCAGAGGAAGATACCCTCTCGCTCGGCAATCAGCTTGTCCGAGAGAAACGGATCGTCCGCTCTCCCTGCTGGTTTGTCCTTTGTGGTCAGCACGATCTGGCGGCGAAAGAAGCCGTCAGACCTGTCATGGAGGGCGGTCAAGGCCCCGTTGCCGAAACAGAGGAACCGCACATAAAGCTGGCTCTGATAGCTCTGAACGCCCTTGCGCTCCATGTCCATCTTGCACTCCGAGGTCACGATGGATTTGATATAGTTGGTCTTGGGCAGGGCGCTCATGTCCATGTCATCGTCCACCATCAGGAGCTTGCTTTCCAGGTCGGCGCGGCTGAACCGGTTGTTCTCTACTTTCTGGATACTGGTGGTGTTCATGCTGTCCCCGAAGATGGAGCGCATCACCAGCCCTATCCGGCTCTTGCCCTCGCCCCCCTTGCCAATGAGCATGAGCATCTTCTGACCCCTGGTGGTGGGGAGCAAACAGTAGCCCAGGTACTCCTGCAAGGTGGGGATGTCCTCTGGGTACAGCAGTTCCGCCAGAAAGCGCGGCCACTTCTCCGGCGGCGGTACATCAGGGCGATAGCTGACGGTCAGGCGGTTGTTGCAGTAGGCTTTTTCCGGCGAGAAGCGGCCATCTACAAACAATGTGCCGTTGGCAACATGGATACGGTCGCACTCCAACGCTATCGGCTCGGAGTACGCCGCCATCCGCAGGGCGTTCAGAAGCTCGTCCACCTTCCTGGCGATTTTGGTTTCCAACCACGGGCTGATCTGGTCGTAGATTTCCTTTTTCAAGACGCTCTCGTCCGCAACTAGCCCATCCACCGTGTAGAACCGCCCCCGGATGCAACGCATGGGATGTTCCCGAAGGAATGTCCGGCAGAAAACCGGTTCCAAAACCTTATAGTCCTCCGTCAGCCAGTCGGGAAACCCAGACTGTACTTCTTCATTTTCATTCATTCTCGCATACCTCCAATCTGTAAAAATCGGGCGTCTGCCGCGCCCTTCTGCTATGGTTATGAGCAAATTTGAAAAAACCGGGCTAACGGCATGACAGTCCTGTTTCAAAAAACATGACAGAGGGGATTTCGGTAGCCGCTACCAAAAATCCCTCTGTCAGTGTAATAGCGATTATCGCTCCATACCCTGCTTGACAGACTGCGCCGCCCTGCGCTCGGCATCCTGTCTCGCAATCTCGGCCCTGCCCTGTTCCAGTTTGGCAAGGACGGACTCTCTGGCTTTCTCCTTGATCTGCCTGGTGGCGGCGGCTCTGACCTCCGGCTTTCGCAAAACCGCCTGCACCCTGGCAAGCACCTTTTGAGCGGCTTTGTGGATCAGCTCCTGCGCCTTTCCCAGCACCTTGCCAATCAGCCCTTTCTCCACCGGGGAGTAGCGCCGCTCCGGGGCCAGACACCAGTCCTTGTAATCGGAGACGATCTTCTCGTCCTGCAACTGCGTTTCGGCGCGAACGGCATCGGTCACAAGCTCCACCGCCTTGTCGTAGGCAATCTCTGTGACCTCATCAATCAGGGCCTCGGCATCCTCCAATCGAAGCGACACGGTCTCTAACGCCTGTGCCTTTTCTTCAATCGCCGTCTCCTGCTCCGTAATCAACTTCTTCTGCTTCTGGATGATATAGTCGTTCTTCTCCAGATAGCTGCGCCCACGGTTGCCGGGGTCAGGTTCTTCCTCGACAGCCAGCCCATGCCGTTTGCAAATATCAAACAGAATGACCCGGCAGACCGCATCGAAAACCATCTTCCGGTTGTTGGTGCGCCCCTGTTTTTTCTCAGGGTCAGGTAATTCAAAACCGAGCGCCTCCAACGCCTTTTCCTGTTTCGGCTCCACCTCGCCATAGCGGTTCACATAGTCGAACACATGACGCTCATGGATATGGGGCGTGGCCTCGTCCAGATGGAGCGCCCAGTCAATAACATGGATATGTTCACCGAAGCGGCGTTCAAGTTCCATCATAAATTCTCCGACAATTTCCAGCAGCGTGTCCGGGGAAACGGATTCCTCCATCGTGCCGATCTGATAGATGGTTTCCTCCGGACAGAAGCGTTTGTCAGCCAGCAGATCATCCACGTTCCGGTCACGCTCAGAGTGACGGCGTTTGGCGCTCCGCTCATGCTGGCCGTCAAGATAATCCGAGTAACGGTTCAGATAAAAGGCCCGCTCCACATCCGCAAAGGACACCTCGGCATCCTGCTGGGCTGGATAGGTCGCGCCCCGGAAGCAATCCCAATAGATGTTCTGTGAAATCCGCTCACCGTCAATGAGGTCAGCGTGTTCGGTATCGAAGGTCCTGTCATTGTGAGTTGATTTGTAGACCCCGCTTTTTCCGGCTCTCCCGTTGTGCCGGGTCAGTCTTTTTGCCATTCTGCTCTCCTTCCTGTTTTTCGTTTTTTTGCTGTTCCGGGAGTAGCCCAGGGGCGGCGAAGCCGCCGAATCTGAGTGCTTTGCGCCAGATAATAACCCAGTATAAAGTGACGCGGAGCATCACTTTACTGAGCCAAGGGTTTCACCCTCTGGACACCGGAGCAGGCGTTGTCACCCTGCACCCGCCCCAAAGGGCTTTGCCCTCTGGACACCCAGCAGGCGCTGCCGCCCTGCACCTGGCCCAAAAGTTTCACCTCTGGACACTGACCAGTGGTACTGCGTCCCCTGGACCCCTGCGCAAAGGGTTTGCCGCCCTCTGCACTCCCGCCGTTCTTCCCGTAACCCGTTCCTGCCCCTGTACTCTCAGCGGCGTTTTGTTCTCCTTGATACGCTTCATGCGATACTTCACCAGAGGACATATCTGTTTCGGACGGTCATTCTTTTTTCAAGCTGCAATGCTGTGTGACACAAACATCGTAGCAGAAAAAAGGCCACTCTCCCGTATATCCAAGAGGTAGGAAATCCGGCCTGAAAACCGGATATTTCCATGCTCTCGGAAATGTGGTAGAATGGCAGTAAAATTAGGGGGAGGCAGCGATATGTCATTGACGATACAGGAACGAATAAAGGACCTGCGGGTGGAGCGCAAGCTGACGCTGAAAGAGCTTGAGGAACAAACGGGACTGTCCTCATCCGCGCTAGGCAGCTATGAGGCGGATGAAACCAAGGACATCAGCCACTATGCCCTCATCAGGCTGGCGAAATTTTACGGCGTGACCACCGACTATATTCTGGGTCTGACAGAAACTAAGCGCCACCCAAACGCTGATCTGGCAGACCTGCGTTTGAGTGACACTATGATTGAAGTATTAAAAGCGGGACGGATGGATACGGCCCTGCTGGGGGAACTGGTAACGCACTCGGATTTTGTAAAGCTGCTGGCCGATATTCAGATTTATGTTGAGGGCATCGCCGCCATGCAGATACAAAATCTGAACGCATGGGTAGATGTGGCACGGGCTGAAATCGTGGAGAAGTATCAGCCGGGAGAGAACGACAGAATGATCTATCTTCTGCAATCGGCCCATGTGGACGAGGGAGAATATTTCACCAGTCGGGTGCATCGTGACATTGACGCAATCATGGAGGATATGCGGACAGCGCACCTGGGCCGGAGCGACAGCGCACCGAAAAACTCCGCCGCAGAAGAATTGAAACAGGACTTGGAGGAGGTTGCTCGTTTCAATGGCAGTAAGCTGGAACAGCTTATTATGCTGTTCTGCAAGCAGACAAAGCTCCGCTACAACAAACTGACCGAGGAAGAAAAACAGTGGCTGGCACGAATTGCCCAGAAGTCAGAACTGCTGAAAGGGGCGGTTTCGCAGAGGGGAAAGAAACGGAAATAAATCATGGATGCAGTTTTCTAAAAAATTTTGACAAGGACAGCATCTGTCTACCCCATGTGCTATAATGAATATAATCAGTCGTCCTCAAATAAGAAGCTGTATTCATAAGCGTTTAAGCAAGGTATGGAAATGAGAAATTTTGACGATAGTCTCAGCAGATGA
>NZ_QZEG01000094.1:0-5781 GCF_009917605.1 Anaerotruncus sp. 1XD42-93
AAAATATCCGCTTCATGTTCCGCTAAAAATTTCTTGGAATATCCCGCCTTGCGGTAGGCCGCATAGACCTCCCTGGTCTTGAAGTAGTTTATGATGTGTTTTTTCAAGGCGGCGATCTCCTGCATCCGCTGTTCCGCCGTCTTGATGGAGTCCCCCAGACCATTGAATTGGGTGACTGCCGCATCCGCCCTCGCCGCCAGTTCGTCAAAGCTGTCGATCTCGTTCTCCTGCAAAAAGCACATGACCTGTGCCATCTGTTTCAGGTTAAAGAGGGTCGCCCACCGCTGGTATCCGGCGCCCTTTCCCTCGTTCAGCTTCGCTTGAATGTCAATGAGAAGGGAGAACTTCTTGTCGTGGACCTGCTGGCTTTTCCCCGCAGACCGCTCTCTGCGTTTTCCGGCAATAGCGTCTTTCAGATCGTCCACCGTATAGCCATCACCCAACGAACTGAACCGGGCAAAACGGTCCTGCCCCCTGCATCGGATAGATGGCCGCTTGCCCGGTTTGTACTCGCACCCGGCCTCCTTCAGGAAAGAGATCAGTTCTTCAAAGTCCTTTGGTTTTCTCTGTAATGCCGCATCAATGATGGCCCGCAGGTCATCACGGTTGGAAGGCCGCTTGGGGTACTCAGTGCGCTTTTTCCGTTCCCGGTAGGGGCGCGGCTCTATGACAGAAAGCCCATGCTCCAAACACAGACGGTCACTGACCCGTTGTAGAGCCAGCCCGGACAAAAAGAAATCCCTGAACTTCCGGGTGCAGTCCAGGGCGGTGGAATTGAAGATGATGTGGTTGTGGATGTGCGCCCGGTCGGTGTGGGTGGCAACGATAAAAGCGTGTTTCCCCTTGGTGAAGCGCATCCCCAACTCATAGCCGATACGGTTGGCCTCCTCCGGCGTGATCTCGCCCGGTTTGAAGGACTGCCGTATCTGATAGGCGATGACATCATGCTCCTGGCGGCGGCCCGTCATGTGTTCGTACTGCCGCTTTGACAGAAGGAACTCCTCATCTGCTGTCCGGGCATCGCACTCATAACTGGAGATATATTTTCCGCCCTCGGTCTTTTCCTCATTTTTGGAATAGTCCGTCCTGTCCGCCAGCGTCTGGGCGATAGTCTTGCCCTTATTGATGTGGAGCGCGATCAGCCGTGTCGCCGCCATAGCCCACCTCCCTCGTTCAAAAACTTACATTGCCAGTTCCTCCGGGAACCGTGTACTCCTCATCTTTCCGGGGAAGCTGTCCCTCTGCGGGTCGGCTGTCTCCCTGCGGTCGAAAGCGGCGATCTTCTTTTCAAGGCCGGACAGTTCCTTCTCCTTTTCCTTCACGATGGCGGTGCGCTCCTCCAGAGTGCCGGAAATCAGCTCGTCCAGCAGATACTCCACATAGTCCATTTTCTGCAAGGCTTCACAGAACAGGGGATGCCAGTCCTCGTCCTCCGGCTGCGGCGCGTATTGCTCCTTCCAGTCACGGAGCAGATGGAGGTACTCGCACAGCACACGGTAACAGCGGTTCTCCTTTTTGCGGTACTCCTGCGCCGCCGCCAGCTTGGAAATGACGGACGGCCTCCTCTGGGGCTGCCATGTTTGCAGGCCCTCATACCGCACCCCGAAATCCGCCGCCAGCTTCTCGGCGGCCCTCTTGGGGGAGAGGCCGAACATCTTGCCCACAAAGTCGATCACATCCCCGTCCTCCTGACAGCCGAAGCAGTGGAACCGCTTATCCACCTTCATGCTGGGCGTCCTGTCATCATGGAACGGACAGCAGGCCATGCCGTTCCGCTTGACCTCGATCCCGTAATGCTCCACCGCCGTCCTTGTTGGTACGGCGTCCTTGACCGCTTCAAATAAATTCATTGTCATGCCCCCTTTCCCGGTATGTAAAAGGGGCGAAAAAAGAAGGAGCGGCAATCGCCGTTCCTTCCTGTGCGCTTATCATAAACTTTCGTGCCATGCCTTGAAATCTGCCGTTAAGAGTTGTATAATCAATTTGATAAATCGAAAATTGAGGTGCATATAATGATTTTTCAAATGGCGGGTATATCAGCTTATGATGAGAATGAAGTTGAAGTATATATTATCGCCGAAAAAGGAGAAACAATTAGAATTGGAGACATTATTGCAATTCCAATGAATGACCATACTTTTGAGCAACGCGAGATTACGGCTATGTATAGAGATAGAAAAAAGTGGAAAAAAGGTAAAGGCTTATTCTCTGAAATAAAGGAGGGCGAATGGGCAGAATGTATCATTCATAATATCCATTCAGGAAGGATACATACAGTTAGTTCTCCTTACGATGAGGATTTGTTAAAAGATGGTTGGGTATGTGGTTAGCATCAACAATTCAAATTTATCAGGCAGTCATCTGTTTGGATGACTGCCTGGTTTGCTATACTTCCATGCCATCTTCCCGTGAAAGCAGGCCGCTCAAAAAATCCGCTGCCTCGCTCATGCGGTCATGCTCGTTCCCATAGGTCCACTCGGTCACAGTATCGCCGTACATCTGCTCCCGCATCCAGTCAAGCAAGGTTTGGACCTCGTTCTTCGGAAAATCCATCTTCGCACATCCTTTCAAAGGTTTATGAGTGGAGGAAAGCCCCAAGGCTGCCTGCCCACTCCCCGGCCAGTTCCACCAGGAGCATGGCGGAGAACTGGAGCGCCACGCAGACCGCCTCCAAGCCGAGCAGGATCGCCACGTTCAGCCAGTCCCGGACGCACACCTGATAGATGCCACAGGCCAGGATCACCAGCATGAACAGCCCGACCACATAGGCGGTGAGGTTGGATGCCAGTTTGCCGATGATATGGAGCGTGTAGAGCGCCAGCATCAGGGGGAGCGCCAGCAGTTTCAAAGGGAGTTTCAGAAGCCTCATATCGTATCCCGTCCTTTCCTGTTTCCTGGGTACAGTTTACCGCGCCGGCCAGCTGTCCGGCAAGGATGCCGAGTATTTAGAGGTTTTATATCAGCCACATCTTGAAGTGCAAAGTTGGGTGTGGTATAATTCAACTCGACAAATCGGAATTGGAGGAGGAGAATATGAGTATTATAGACAATATCAACGAACAATTAGTTTTTGATAAAAACAAGATATATCCCGGTGGAGAAGAACTGATTGAAAAAATAGTTGAAAAAGCGCCTATGCAGCTTCCTGCCGATTACTATGAACTTTTAGGGTGCATTTCTGGCGAGGGGAATAGTGGTGCTATTATCTTTGCAGCTAAAGAGGGACTGATTGCCATTTGGAGTGCAGAAAAAGCTTTAGGGATGCAAGATGAATTTTCCTATCTGCTTGAAGATTGCAACACCAAAGTCTGGTTCATTGGAAATGATGTTGGTGACTTAATCTATTTTTATGGACAAGGCAAAGATGGCTTTGGCATCTATCGCGGAGAGGATTGTGACCTTGAAAGTGCCGATAAAATAGCAGATACACTTACAGATTTTCTTATTAATGGGATTGGTATAGATATTGCGACGACACTATGAGAGTTCAGCGCTGGAATCTCCAGTTTATCGGGCAGTTATCCAACGTGGGTAACTGCCCGTTTCGTTGCCAATATGTAAAGAGCGCGGAATCACTCCGCGCCCTTTTGCAAAACTTTTGAAGCCCCAGCCGCTATCGGATATTGGCAAGGCGGGCAAGGGACTGTCTGGACAGCTCCCATATCTCGTCCAGCCGGGAGCGCAGGTCCTCAATGTCGGCGGCGTAGACGCTCCCAGTCTCGTTCGCCCGTTTTGCGTACTGGTTCAGGTTGGTGCTGCACCGCTGGAGCAGGACAATGAGCTGGCGCACATCTACCAGGTCCAGCCTCACGCAGATACCGTCCAGCGCCATCTTGCGGACATAGGCGCTCATGTTCAGGATGCCGGCCTCCTCCATCTTGGAGCGGATGCGCTCCTTATCTTCGGGGGAGATACGCACCTTCAGTTCTTCCTCTTTCTTCATTCGCGCTCCAGTTCCTTTCCGGGCTTTTTGTCCGGGGGTATCTCCGCCGCCCGTTTTTTCAGGTCCTCCAGAACAGAGGGCCGTTCGCCCTCACCGACCTCCTCACTGACCTCCGCCTCATCCTGGGAGATGCTCTCGTCCATACTGAGGGCGGCGTCCAGTTCCGCAAGTCTGGCGCTCTTTTCGGTAAGCTCCGCCTCCTGGGGGAAGGGCTTTGTCAATTCCACCTGTGCGGCGGCCTGCTGGTTCCGCAGGTTCTCCAACTGCTCCTGTCCCCGCTCCAGCCGTCCGGGGATACCGGCGAGGGCGTTGTCCAGCCGGGTCAGGTTGCCCCTTGCGTCCGTCCCCAGGCTGACACGGTGGCTCATCTCGCCCTTCAAGGTGATCTGGAACTGCTTCTCAAAGCTGTTGTAGAAAAGCTCCATCTGGAAGCCCCGGTAGCTGCCAATGGGGATGCCCTCGGTGCTTTTGATCTCCTTGCACAAGGCAAGGATGGCGTCCCCGGCGTCCGCCTTTTCCGCGTAATGCCTGCCGCCGACCTTCATCACCACAAAGCCCTCCTCCGGGAGCGGGTGTGCCTCCACCGTTCTCATGTCCGCCTCAAAGCCCCGGTTGCGGCTCTGCTGCGCCTCGATCTCGGCGGGGAAGTATTTCAAAAGCTGGTCCTCCAGCCGGAAGTGCTTGCTCTGGTAGTCGGCCCGGAGGACCTTCAGCTTCGCCACATACACATCAAGGTCCATCTTCTCCCGGATCAGCGGGTTTCCGGCGCACAGGGCCTTGATCTCCGCATAGGAGAGCGCCTGCTCGTCCACATCGTCACAGCTTCGGACGGGGGACTTGCTCGTCATGATCTGCGAGATGAATTTCTGCTTGTTCTCCAAGGTCTGGTAGAGGTAGGCATCGAAAGTCCCCTCCGTCACATACTGGAAAATCTGCACCTGTTTGTTGCGGTTGCCCTGCCGGATGATGCGCCCGTTGCGCTGGGTCATGTCGGCGGGGCGCCAGCCCACATCCAGGTGGTGGACGGCTACAAGGCGGTCCTGCACATTGGTCCCGGCGCCCATCTTCTGGGTGGAGCCGAGCAGGACGCGCACCTCCCCGGTCCGCACCTTGCCGAACAGCTCCTTCTTCTTCGCCTCGGTGTCGGCGTCATGGATAAAGGCGATCTCCTCACGGGGGACGCCAGCCGCCACCAGCTTGTCCCGGATGTCCTCGTAGACATTGAAAGTCCCGTCCCCCTTGGGCGTGGACAGGTCGCAGAACAACAACTGGGTCAGCCGGTCCGCCTGGCCCTCCTCCCAGATACGGAGGACATTCTGGACGCAGGCGTTCAGCTTGCTGTTGGGGTCATCGGGCAGGAGCGGGTTCATCAGCCGCTGGTCGAGGCCGATCTTGCGCCCGTCCGAGGTGATCTTGAGCATATTGTCCACCGAGGGGTCCACGCTGCCCCCGTGGACGGCGGCGGCCCGTTCGGACAAGTCGGCCACCATCTCCTTCTGTATCTCCGAGGGCTGCACCACCACGGTCTCAAACTTTGCCTCCGGCACAGGGAGGTGGAGCTGGTCGGCGGTCTTGATGTCGGCGACCTCCTTGAACATACTCATCAGCTCCGGGAGGTTGAAGAACTTGGAAAATCTTGTCCGCGCCCGGTAGCCGGGTCTCACCTCCGGCTCGGTCGGTGCTTCTAAGCGCGCTCGGCGCTTAGAGGTCGCCACTGGCGACCCGCACCCCTCCGGGGCCAGTTCCAGGGCTGTCACCGTTTCCCCGAAGCGGCTGGCCCAGCAGTCGAAATGGGTCATGTTCAATTCCTGGAGCCGCTCATACTGGAGGTAGCGTTG
>NZ_QZEG01000095.1:0-5583 GCF_009917605.1 Anaerotruncus sp. 1XD42-93
TTTGTTACCCCCCGCCGAAAAACTACAAAATTTCTTCGGCGTTTTCTTACAATTTCAAATTGGCGTTGACAATCTCACACCGGACAGGACGAAGCCCATCACCGCCCGGAAATTAGGTGATGATTTTGACCGTATCGCCGTGCTGGAAACACTCACCATAAACGCACAGAACGCCGCCAGAGCCGCCGAAACGCCCCTACCCCAACAGGAATACCCCCGCAGCATAAAAGACCGCTTACAGCGCAATAAAGCCGCCATAAACGCCCCGAAAAATGACGGAGTACAGCGCATGGTAGACATAGCCGCCAAGAAAGCCGAGGGCAAGGGGAAAGGATACGAGAAATGGGCGACCTTACACAACTTGAAGCAAATGGCGGCTACCGTGAGCGTTTACGAGGAATCCGGCTTTACTTCCCCGGAGGAACTGGAAACCGCCCTTGCTGCCGCCAATACAGAACTGCATGAAACCACCGGGAAACTGAAAGCCGTGGAAAGCACTTTGCGGGAGAAAAAGGACTTGCAGAAACAGCTATTGGCGTATATCAAGACCAAGCCAGCCCGTGACGGACTGCGGGCGCAGAAAACGGAGAAAGCCCGAAAAGCCTACCGGGAGCAGCACGAAAGCGAATTTATCATTTCCGAATCTGCCGCCCGGTATTTCAAGGCACAGGGAATCTCCAAGCTGCCAGCGTCCAAAGCCCTACAAGCAGAGATTGAACAGCTTACAAGGGAGAAGAACACGCTTTACAACGAGTACCGGGAGAAGAAAGCAAGCGTCCGGGAATTGCAGACCGTAAAGGGCAATCTTGACCGAATCTTGCGCCGTGAGCCGGAACGGGGAAAGGGGCGGGAAAATGAACGGTAAACGCCCCTACATGGACTACCAACAACACAGAGCCGCCCGCCGCCTTGTGCATGAGTGCTGCAACTACGATAACGGCAACTGTATCTTGCTGGATAACGGCGAGCCTTGCGTATGCGTCCAGAGTATCAGCTATTCGCTTATATGCCGCTGGTTTAGGATAGCCGTGCTGCCGCTGGACGGGAAACTGGAAGCCGCCCTACTCCACCGGGCAGACAGGAAACACTGTACCGAGTGCGGCGGGTATTTTCTCTCCAAGTCAAACCGGGGGAAATACTGCCCGGATTGCGCCGGACGCATGAAAAGAATCAAAGCCGCACAGCGCAAGCGGAAACAGAGGGATAAATGTCACGCTTTAGGATATTCCAAACCCCCGTAAATCAAGGCTTTTTTGACCGCCCTCAAAGGGTAGGCGATAGTTATATCCTTTACCCCCGAAAACGGCGTTCTAAAGCGTAACAGAAGCCCAAAACAGACCAAAGGAGGAACGAATGGCAGACAACCGCAAATATTACTACCTAAAGCTGAAAGAGAGCTATTTTGACGAGGACGCTATCGTGCTGCTGGAAAGTATGCAGGACGGTATGCTCTACTCAAACATTCTCTTGAAGATGTACCTAAAATCGCTGAAAAACGGGGGAAAGCTCCAGCTTGCCGAGAATATCCCCTACACCGCACAGATGATAGCCACCATCACCCGCCAGCAAGTCGGCACAGTGGAGAGGGCTTTGCAGATTTTTATGAAACTGGGGCTTGTAGAACCCTTGCAGAACGGGGCTTTGTACATGAGCAACATAGAACTCTTAATCGGTCAGTCCTCTACCGAGGGGGAGAGGAAACGCCGTGCAAGGCTGGTTTTACAGGAACAGAAAGCCTTGCCGGAAGCCGTGGCGGACAAACGTCCACCAGACGGGGCGGACATTTGTCCACCAGAGATAGAGAAAGAGATAGATATAGAGTTAGAGATAAAGAGAGAGGGAGAGCTAAAGAAAGGACAGACCGCCCCCGCCCCTTTTGGCAGATACAAAAACGTCTTTTTGTCAGAAAAAGAGCTTGCGGAGCTGCAAGAGGAGCTTCCCGGCAAATGGGAGTATTACATTGACCGTCTATCCGGCTATATCGCTTCCAGCGGGAAGAACTACAAGAACCATGCCGCCACTATCCGGCGTTGGGCGGCTGATGACAAGGCAAAGGGGAAGCCGAAAAAGGGAATCCCCGATTATTCCTACAAAGAGGGCGAGAGCCTTTGACCGCATAGACACAACGCCCCGTAAACAGGGCGTAAAAGACCATGAACAAGGAGGACGATTTTATGAGCGATTATGATAACGCCATTTTCCGGCTTGCCACGGCACAGGAAGCAGAGCCGGAGGACTACACCGGGGAGGACGGGCTTTTATATTGCGGGAGCTGCCGCCAGCCCAAAGAAGCCTACTTCCCGGAGGGCAAAACCTTTTTCGGACGTGACCGCCACCCGAAAGAATGTGAATGCCAGCGCAAACGCCGGGAAACGCTGGAAGCCAGCCACCGGGAATACAAGCACCGGGAGGAAGTGGAACGGCTGAAACGAAAGGGATTTACAGACCCGGCTATGCGGGAATGGACGTTTGAAAACGACAACGGGAAATGCCCCCAAATGCACAAAGCCTATTCCTATGTGGAGCAATGGGAACGGGTAAGCACCGGGAACTATGGATTGATTTTGTGGGGGAATGTCGGCACAGGCAAAAGCTATTTTGCCGGGTGTGTTGCCAATGCCCTTATGGAGAAAGAGGTTTCCGTGTGCATGACAAACTTTGCCTTGATACTCAACGACCTTGCCGCCAGCTACAAGGACAGGAACGAGTACATAGCCCGCCTTTGCAGCTTCCCTCTGCTTATCCTTGACGATTTCGGCATGGAGCGTGGCACGGAATATGGCTTAGAGCAAGTCTATAACGTGATTGACAGCCGATACCGCAGCCAAAAGCCGCTGATTGTCACCACAAATTTGACGCTGGAGGAATTGCAGAACCCGGAGGACACCGCCCACGCCCGCATTTATGACCGCCTTACAGAAATGTGTACCCCCGTCCGCATTACCGGGGAAAATTTCAGAAAAGCCAGAGCAAAGGAGAAAATGGAACGCCTTAAAAAGCTGCTGAACGGAAAGGAGATTTGCCTATGACCGACACCATGAAAAAAGACCGCCCCACCCGCCGCCCGGATTGCGTGACAGAAGTACGCCGGGGGAACACCGTCCTTGTGGTTTCCGGCTATTTCAAACAAGGCACTACCGCCACCGCCGCCGACAAGATGATGAAAGTGCTGGAAGCGGAAAGCGCAGCCGGGGGAACTGCCGCCCATGCCATGTAAAGTGACATTCCTTACTGAAATTTATTCGACATTATGTGTCATAAAGTAGCAAAAAGGACTGTACAGCCAGCCCCGCCCTATGGTATAATAGACATACGGAATAGTGGGCTGGCTGTCGGAAACGGAGGAAACCATGTTAAGACAGACCACCCAAAAAATCACCGCCCTTTATCCGAGGTTATCCCATGATGATGATATGACAAATAGACGTAAAGCCAAGTGATTTTTTTCGGCATCCATAAAGGATGCCGTTTTTCTATTATTGGATAGCCCCGACAAATTTGTAGTAGATGGTAATGCGCTTTTCCTTACCCTTGCGGCAGCGTCCCATACCCGGCGTTTCGTAAATCGTAATCCGGTCAATCAGTTCATGAAGCATGAAGCGGTCGAGTTTTTCAAAGCTGGTGTATTTTCGGATAAGGTCAGCGAAGCGGTCAATATCGGCCTTGGTATCCCGAACCTTTTCCAGTGCCTTTTCCATCTCTGCAATGTTCGCTTTCAGCGTTGCCCGTTCCGTATCGTAATCTGCGATAAACATGGTAAAGATGTGGTCGGGCAGCTTGCCGCTCATATTGTCCTCGTAGGTGCGTTTCAGCTTCATATCCAAGTCAGCCAGCCGCTTCTTTGCTGATGCCAGGTCGCGCTTCATTGTCGCGGTCTGTTTCTGCTGATCGGCGCATTTCAGTTCCATCAGTTTCTGTGCTGCTTTCTCGGTGTCCTCGCTGAACAGTCTGGCATTGCGCTGAATATCCTCCTGAACCACCTGATAAAGCGTGTCACGGTTAATATAGTGGCTGGAACAAGCTACTGTCCCTATCGCCTGACTGCGCCCGCACATATAGTAAAAATACTTTTGCTGGCTGACACCCAACTTCATGGATGTTCCGCAGGCTTCGCAGTAAAACAGTCCTGCAAACAGCGCCGGCTCGTCTTTGGCTTTAATGGTCTTTTTCCGCGCAATCAGTCTTTTTTGTGCTTCATCAAATAATTCGCGGGATATGATCGGTTCGTGCATATCAGGAACAACTACCCAATCTTCTTTAGGGATAGGTTCCCTTTTTTTACTTCGGTAGGATGGCGTGTACTGCCGCCCCTGCACCATGCTCCCCACATAGATTTCGTTTTGAAGCATGAAATGTACATAAGTCCGTGTCCAGAAGTGGCGGCGTTCAAACTCGCCATCCCGTTCAGGATTGTGCTTACGGAAACGTGTATATTCCTTGGGGGATAAGATACCCTCGTTGTTCAGGGTTGTTGCAATGCTCCTTGCCCCAATCCCTGCCGCGCACATTTCAAACATCCGCCGGACAACCGGCGCGGTTTCCTCGTTGATAATCAGCTTGTGCTTATCGTCAGGATGCCGCAGGTAGCCGTAGGGGTCGAGTGCGCCAAGGTATTCACCGCGTCTTGCTTTGGTATGGAGCGTGGACTTGATTTTTGTGGAAATATCCTTGGCGTACATATCGTTTAGGATGTGCTTGAACGGCGTAATATCCATGCTGCTGGTCTGGTTCAGCGTGTCAACGCCATCGTTCAGGGCAATGTAGCGTACATGGCGCTCCGGGAAATAAATCTCTGTGTACTGCCCGCACATGATGTAGTTACGGCCAAGGCGGGAGAGGTCTTTGGTAATGACCAGGTTGATGCGCCCTTTTTCAATGTCGGCAATCATCCGCTGAAAGCCGGGACGATCAAAATTCGTACCTGAGAATCCGTCGTCGATATAGGTATCGACAACTTCCCAGCCCTGTTTCTGCACATACTCGGTCAGCAATGCCCGCTGGTTCCCAATGCTCATAGATTCGTGGTCGGCTCCATCTTCGGAAGAAAGCCGGCAATAGATAGCGGCTCTGTAATTCTGTTGTTCCCTCATAAAACTGCCTCCTTATCAGTCCGAGAAACAACAGGGTTTATGCTCGTCTGTCATCTACACTATACCAAATTAAAGCGTTAAAGTCAAGCTGACAGCCTGCTGCTTCTGACGATACTACACACATATTTTAACTGCTTGTGTCGTAAAGGATTTTCTTTACGGCGGCTTCGTGGATGGCTTCGCTTGCCGTCCTTGTGCCGCTGAAAACGCTGACCACCCGGATGGTGTCGCGCCCGATGGTAAGCTGGTAGCCCTGCTCGGACGGCTCTACAGCGGGGGATTTTGGCTCTTTCGTTACTGTGTCCATACAAACCTCCCTTGCAATGAAAAGGGCCGCAGACGGGGTAGTCTGCGGCTCCTATGTACGTTTTCCCATCAGCCCTTGAAGCGGTAGGGCAGCTTGCGCCCGCCGCGCTGCTGGGTGTTATACTTTTCCAGAATGACGCGGGCGAACCGGAGGGCGGCTTTATTGGTGGAGAAGTCCATCTTGCCG
>NZ_QZEG01000096.1:0-5533 GCF_009917605.1 Anaerotruncus sp. 1XD42-93
TCCGGTTCTGGGAGGGGTCTGGGCAAACCTGCCGCAGTAATGCGGTAAGGCGGCTCTTTCCTACTCTACGACAGCACGCCGAAAACTGTCACTGTCACAGCCAACGAAACGGTCAACATCGTAGAAGTGGGCTTTGTGAACTACCCCGAAGCCTGCTCCCTGGAAATCTACAAACACGAAACCGGCAACAAGGGCGTTGCCTTGGAGGGCGCATCCTTCCGCATCCGTTACGCCGACCCCAATGTAAGTGCGCAGACTTGGACCGAAACCACCGATGGCAGCGGCAAAATTCACATTGACCTGCCTGCGGCGGGTGCCCTTATCGTGGAGGAGCTTTCCGCCCCGGCCGGTTATGTGATGAACGCCAAAAACACCTATGATGTCACCGTTATGCGGGGCGAACAGAAGGTGCTGGATGTCCCCAACGACAAGCGGGCCCAGCTCATTGTGGTGAAAAAGGACGCCCAGTCCGGTCAGACCTTGGCGGGGGCCATCATCAAGATCACCCTGCTGCGGGCGCACACTCCTCCCTATGAGCAGAACATCTCCTACACCCAGACCACTGGCGCGGATGGCCATACCGTATTTTCCGGCCTCATCCACGGCGAGTACCGGGTGGAGGAACAGTCCCCGCCCCAGTATTACCTGCCCACCGATGTGGTCCACAATGTCAGCGTTTTTGAGGGCAACACCGAGGCGGTGGAAGTGGTCTTTGAAAACGAACCCTGGAGCGGCCTCACCATTAAGAAGGTGGATTCCACCAACGACAAAGGCTTGCAGGGCGCGATATTCAAGCTCTACCGGGGTAGCCATGAGGACCCCCTGGCTTTCCTGGGGGATTTTGAAACCAACGAAAACGGCATCGTCGTGGTGCCCAAGCTTCAGTCCGGCCAGTATTACACCATCGTGGAGGCCCAGCCGCCCTACGGCTACCTGCTTTCGGAAAACAATGTCCAGACCGTCATGGTACGGCCTGACGCGGTGAAGAACAATGTCACTGTCATTTTCCAGAACAAGCCCAAGCCAAAGCTGCTCATTGAGAAGATCGACGAGGTGACCGGCAAGAAACTGGAGGGCGCGGTGTTCCGCCTGTCCCTCAAGGACAGCGCCGAGTATAAGGAGTTCACCACCGGCGCAGATGGCACCGTCCTTATTGAGAATCTGGAAGAGGACTGGTACACCGTCCAGGAGATCCGCAGCCCCACCAACTACATTCTGGACGACCAGATCCGAAACATCCAGACCAAGGCCGGGGAAACCACCATTCTCCGTATCAACAACCACCGGATGCCCGACCTCACCATCCGCAAGGTGGACGAGCAGAGCGGCAAGGGTATCCCCGGTGTCACCCTGCGGGTCACCAAGGAGGGGGCAAAGGAATACCAGGATGTCACCACCGGGCTGGATGGCGTCTTTGTTTTGGAGAATGTCACTCCCGGCTGGTACATCATCACCGAGCAGCGTACCCCGGAGACCCATATCCTGGACCAGACGCCCCATTACATCGAGGTCAAGGCCGACCAGGATACCGAGATTGTCATTAAGAACAAGGCAAAACCCTCCCTGCGGATCATCAAGACCGATTCGGTGACCAAGCAGCCCATGCAGGGCGTTACCTTCGAGATCAGCGAGAAGCAGGGAAAATCTCTGAGCGAATATCGTACCGACGCCAACGGAGAAATTTTCCTCCCCAATATTGAACCCCAGCTTTATGTCATTCGGGAAACCAAGACCCTGGACGGCTACCTCATGGATACCCAGACAAAGGAAGCTCTGGTGGAGTGGGGCAAGACCACCGAAATCGAGTTTACCAACACCCCGAAAAATCCTCTCCTTATCTATAAGGTGGATTTTCACACCGGCGAACCCCTGGCCGGGGCTACCTTCCTGGTGGAGAAGGTCAATGGGGAGCATGTAGGCGAATACATCACCGGACGCAACGGCTACGCCACCGTCACCGGCATCGAGCCCGGCTTCTATCTGGTGAAGGAGGTAAAGCCGCCTCTGAATTACATTCTGGACGAAACCCCGAAAACGGTGGAGCTGAAATATGATGAGCCTGCCATCGTCCAGTTTGAGGACAAGGCCATGTCGGGGCTGCACATTAAGAAAATCGACAGCCTGACCAAAGAGCCCATGGAAGGGGTATCCTTCCGGGTATCGGAAAAGGACGGGCGCACCATTGGGGAGTTTAAGACCGATGCCCAGGGCTCTATTCTGATCGAGAACCTGCAACCAGGCTGGTATACCATTCGGGAAACCGATACTTTGGAGGGCTACATCCTGGACGAAACACCCCGTGATGTGGAGTTTGTCTGGGGACAGCTGATCACCGTGGAGTTCACCAATGACCGCAAGGCTCAGCTGCTGGTGAAAAAGGTGGACGCTGACACCGGAGAACCGCTGGCAAACGCCAAGTTCCGGGTAGAAACGGTAGGAGGAGAGTTCCTGGGCGAATATAAGACCGACCGCACAGGCTTCTTTGCCGTTGATGATCTTCATGTGGACTACATCGTGGTGCGGGAAATTGAAGCACCAGACGGGTATCTTTTAGACAATACCCCGCACACCGTCAAGGTGGAGGCCAACAAGCCCTCTGTCCTGGAACTGAGCAACAAGAAATTGTCCCCTGTCCAGATCAAGAAGGTGGATTCCGAGACTGGCGCGCCGCTGGCCGGGGCGCTGTTCCGCGTCACCAAAGCCAATGGGGAACTGATTGGGGAATACACCAGCGGGACCGATGGCTTTATCAATGTGCCGGAGCTCGCCCCCGGATTCTATATCGTGTCCGAGCTGCGGAGCCCGGAGGGGTATTTGCAGGACCAGACCCCCAAGACCATTGAGGTCAAGGCCAATGTGCCCACCCTTGTGGAGTTCCCCAATAAACAGATGCCCGGCTTGCGGGTAGAAAAAATCGACAAAGTGACCGGCCTGCCGGTAGGCGGCGCCAAGTTCAAGGTGGTGCGGGCTAACGGTGAGGTCATTGGCGAGTTTACCACCAACACCGCCGGTTTCTTTATGGTCACCGACATCGACCTGAACCACCAGTCGGTGACGGTCTACGAGACCCAGGCCGCCAAGGGCTACATTCACGACCCCACCCCCCAGACAGTGGAGCTTATCCCCAACAAAACCACTGTCCTTCAGTTTGCGGACCAGCCTCTGATGGGGCTGCAAATCAAGAAGGTGGACGATGTGACCGGCAAACCTATGGCCGGCGTTTCCTTCAAGCTCAGCGAGCTGGACGGGCGCACCATCGGCAGCTACACCACCGATGATGCGGGGCTTATCTTTGTCTCCAACCTCACCGCCGGTTCCTGGGTCGTGGTGGAGGAAACCAAGACCCTCCCCGGTTACCGCCTGGACAGCACGCCCCGGAATGTGGAGATCAAGGGGGATAAGCTGAGCACCCTGGAATACCGCAACCAGCCTTACCCCAATCTGCTCATCAAGAAGATGGACGCTGAAACCGGAAAGATGCTGGAGGGCGTCAAGTTCAAGCTCTTTGACAAGCTGAACCGGGAGCTGGGGACCTTCACCACCAACCAGCTGGGACAGATCCATCTCACCGGCATGGAGGCGGGGACCTACTACCTGCGGGAAACCGAGGCTCTGCCCGGTTATGTACTGGACAGCACCGTGCGGGAAGTTTCTCTCTACTGGGGCAAGACCACCACCGTGGAGCTGAAAAACACCCCCATGGGGACCCCTGCGGGTGAAGAAAATCGATGCCATCACCAAGAAGCCTATCTACGGCGTCACCTTCAATCTGTACGATTTGAAGAATAACCTGCTGGGCGAATACACCACTAACGACGCGGGGGTCATCGAGTTCCCCAAGGAGATTCAGGCGGGAAAATATCTGCTGAAGGAGGTAAAGGCCGCCCCCAATTATGTGCTGGACGACATCCCCAAGACCATTGAGGTCAAGTCTGGGGAAACCGCGGAAATTATCGTGGAGAACCAGCCGGTTATGGGGAAAATCCAGATCGTCAAAAAGTCGGCGGAATACAACGATGTTTCCAAGCTGCCCGCAGGGTCCTTCCTGGAGGGCGCGGTCTTTGAAATCTTCAACAGCCGCAACGAAGTGGTGGACCGCATTACCACCGACAAGCGGGGAATCGCCAACTCCAAAGACCTGCCCGCCGGGGAAGTCTTTGGTATCCGGGAAATCACCGCGCCGGACTTTTACCTCATCAATCCCCAGGTGCTGTACGCCGAGGTGAAGAATCCGGACGACCTCATCCGCTTTGAAATTCTGGACGCCAACGAGGAAATCTCGGTGAGCGTACAGAAATACGGCAATATTGAGGCCATGCCGGGAGATATTATCCGGTACGACTTTGAAAAAATCGGCAACACCTCTACGGTTCCTCTGGATAACTTCTATTGGCGGGATACCATCCCCACCGACGCGGTGCGGATCGAGAAGATCTACACCGGCACCTGGAGCGAGCATCTCCACTACGAGGTGCTTTATAAGACCAACAAGAAGGGCTGGCGCACGCTGGATACCCAGTACAGTAATGCCGCCGATACCCTGGATTGCAGCCAGGAGGCCCTGCGTCTGGGGGCGGATGAAGTCATCACCGAGATCAAGTTTGAGTTTGGCACGGTGCAGGCCGGATTCCACCAGGTGGAGGCACCCTACATTCTCTGCCAGGTGAACGGCGATCTGCCCAACGAGTACCGCTTCACCAACAAAACCGATGTAGGCGGCCAGCGCGGGGATGAATGGGTCATCGCCAAGGACCAGTGGACCACTATCATCTACGCAAAGCCCAGAGGCAAGCTGCCTAAGACCGGTTTCTAAAACTACTTTTTCCTACCAAGTCAAAAGCCATCCCTGCCCCCAAGAACGGGGGCGGGGGCGGCTGTTTTTTATGGAGGTCATCTATGTGCAAACTTTTCCGGCAAATTTCCTGCAAGGTTTCCATCGGCTTTATGAACATTGGCCCCAAGCTGGGCCGGTATTACACGGCGGCGATGGTGGTGTACCTGATGGCGGCGGCCTGTACCGTCCCGGCCTACGCCGCCACCGATATTTTCGCAGTCGCCCGCAGCATTATCATTGATGTCTACAACGGCATCGCGGGGATCAGCACCGTTCTGGCGGGCCTCATGTCCGCGGTGGCGGTCATCGGGGCCAAGATGTCCAGCAACCAGCACAAGGTAGACCAGAGCTGGGACTGGCTCAAACGCATCTGGATCGCCTGGGCCATCATCAACGGCATCGGGGCCTTTATCGCCTATATCGTTCCCAAGTTTGACGGGCTGGCAACGCTGGAGCCGTAACAGCCCTTACCATTTCAAAGAAAGGCAGGTGGTCGTTTGTTTCTGGACGGTATTCTCAAAGGGCTGGTCCTCTGGCTCTGTCAGCGCCAGTAATAAAATGAAAGAAAACGCCGAGGAAAAAATGTAGTTTTGTGGCGGAGGAGGCGAAAAAAAGATAGACTCCCAAGAGGGCGAAAAAGAGCCCGGAAAGGGAGTCAGGAAATGAAAGGAGCACAGTGGATGGATATCCGAAGCGACA
>NZ_QZEG01000098.1:0-3481 GCF_009917605.1 Anaerotruncus sp. 1XD42-93
CAACGCACCTTGAAAATTGAACAATGGAAACAAATATCTGCAAATTGTAAAGTAGAGAACTTTAGAAATAAAGGGTAACGAAAACTACAATAAGCTGAGGAAGATAGCAATATCGAAACTCAAAGAGAACCAAGATTCTAGCGCATGGTCAAGCTACAAAGGGCACAGAGTGAATGCCTTGGCACCAGGAGCCGAAGAAAGACGTGATAAGCTGCGAAAAGCTGCGGGGAGCTGCAAATAAGCTATGATCCGCAGATATCTGAATGGAGCAATCCGGCGGATGTAACGGTCCGTCATGGCGTACTGAATTCATAGGTACGTCAGGGGAACCGCCTGAACTGAAACATCTAAGTAGGGCGAGGAAGAGAAATCAACAGAGATTCCGCAAGTAGTGGCGAGCGAACGCGGAAGAGGGCAAACCGGGATCAGAAATGATGCCGGGGTTGAGGACTGCATTTAGCATTGAGGTAACCTAGAAGAACTGCATGGGAAGGCAGGCCGAAGAGTGTGAGAGCCACGTATTCGAAAGGTGAAGACAGCGAGCAGTATCCAGAGTACCGCGGGACACGTGAAACCCCGTGGGAAGCCGGGGGGACCACCCTCCAACCCTAAATACTCCCTGGTGACCGATAGAGCAGAGTACTGTGAAGGAAAGGTGAAAAGGACCCCGGGAGGGGAGTGAAAGAGAACCTGAAACTCTGCGCCTACAAGCACATAGAGCACGTCAAAGTGTGATATGGTACCTTTTGTAGAATGGTCCGGCGAGCGTACGCATGTAGCAAGGTTAAGCACTTCAGGTGCGGAGCCGAAGGGAAACCGAGTCTGAATAGGGCGAGTGAGTTTCATGCGTAGGGCCCGAAACCGGGTGACCTATCCATGTCCAGGTTGAAGTGGGAGTAAAATCCCATGGAGGACCGAACCGACCTCCGTTGAAAAGGCGGCGGATGAGGTGTGGATAGCGGAGAAATTCCAATCGAACCCGGAGATAGCTGGTTCTCCCCGAAATAGCTTTAGGGCTAGCGTTGTATTAGATTACCGGAGGTAAAGCACTGAATAGGCTAGGGGCCGAGAGGTTACTGAACCTTATCAAACTCTGAATGCCGGATAATTGATGTACAGCAGTCAGACTACGTGAGATAAGTCTCGTGGTCAAAAGGGAAAAAGCCCAGACCCACAGCTAAGGTCCCAAATACACGTTAAGTGGAGAAGGATGTGGAGTTGCGAAGACAACCAGGATGTTGGCTTAGAAGCAGCCACTCATTTAAAGAGTGCGTAATAGCTCACTGGTCGAGTGACTCTGCGCCGAAAATGTAACGGGGCTAAACGTGTAACCGAAGCTTGGGATTCCGCAAGGAATGGTAGGGGAGCGTCGTATATGGGGTGAAGTATGAGCGTAAGCGCATGTGGACTGTATACGAGTGAGAATGCCGGAATGAGTAGCGAGAATTATGTGAGAATCATAATGGCCGAAAGTCTAAGGTTTCTGGAGGAAGGTTCGTCCGCTCCAGGTTAGCCGGGAGCTAAGGTGAGGCCGAAAGGCGTAGCCGATGCACATACGGTAGAGATTCCGTAGCTGCCGAAAGATTTAAGCAGGAGGACACTGTAGAAGGGTATGACCCGGGCGTTGGTTGCCCCGGGCGAAAGGGACCGAAACATAGTAGGGAAGCATACTTGGATACAGGCGAGAAAAGCCCTGTGGATATCTCAGGCACCCGTACCGCAAACCGACACAGGTAGACAGGAAGAGGATTCTAAGGCCAACGGGAGAAGGGTTGTTAAGGAACTCGGCAAGTTGACCCCGTAACTTAGGGAAAAGGGGTGCTCACGAGAGTGAGCCGCAGAGAATAGGTCCAGGCGACTGTTTAGCAAAAACACAGCTCTATGCTAAATCGAAAGATGACGTATATGGGGTGACACCTGCCCGGTGCCGGAAGGTTAAGAGGAGGAGTGAGAGCTCTGAATTGAAGCCCCGGTAAACGGCGGCCGTAACTATAACGGTCCTAAGGTAGCGAAATTCCTTGTCAGGTAAGTTCTGACCCGCACGAATGGTGTAACGATCTGGACACTGTCTCAACAGCCCGCCCGGCGAAATTGTAGTACCGGTGAAGATGCCGGTTACCCGCGACAAGACGGAAAGACCCCATGGAGCTTTACTGTAGCTTAATATTGGATTTCGGTATTTCATGTACAGGATAGGTGGGAGGCAGAGAAGCGAATACGCCAGTATTCGTGGAGCCGACGTTGGGATACCACTCTTGAGGTACTGGAATTCTAACCTGCGGCCGTGAAACCGGTCGGGGGACATTGTTAGGTGGGCAGTTTGACTGGGGCGGTCGCCTCCAAAAAGGTAACGGAGGCGCTCAAAGGTTCGCTCAGCATGGACGGAAACCATGCCTTTGAGTGTAAACGCAAAAGCGAGCCTAACTGCGAGAGGGACGTCTCGAGCAGTAACGAAAGTTGGAGTTAGTGATCCGGTGGTATGTGAGTGGAAATGCCATCGCTCAACGGATAAAAGCTACCCTGGGGATAACAGGCTGATCTCCCCCAAGAGTCCACATCGTCGGGGAGGTTTGGCACCTCGATGTCGGCTCATCGCATCCTGGGGCTGAATTCGGTCCCAAGGGTTTGGCTGTTCGCCAATTAAAGCGGTACGCGAGCTGGGTTCAGAACGTCGTGAGACAGTTCGGTCCCTATCTGTCGTGGGCGCAGGATATTTGAGAGGAGCTGTCCCTAGTACGAGAGGACCGGGATGGACGCACCTCTGGTGCACCAGTTGTCTTGCCAAAGGCATAGCTGGGCAGCTAAGTGCGGATCGGATAAACGCTGAAGGCATCTAAGCGTGAAGCCGGCCTCAAGATAAGATATGCCACTGCATAAGCAGGTAAGACCCCTTGAAGACTACAAGGTAGATAGGCCACATGTGGAAGCGTCGTGAGGCGTGCAGCAAGGTGGTACTAATCGGTCGAGGGCTTGACCAAGCGAAGGATAAGGTTTTAGATAGGCGTTTTCATTGTTCGATTTTGAGGGTGCGTAAAGCATCTTAGAGAAGATCCGGCGCGGAAGCGGTGAGAGAACGGCTTCCAATCAGGGAAACCTGAGAAAGCTACACGCGCCATTAGCTCAGTTGGTAGAGCAGCTGACTCTTAATCAGCGGGTCCCGGGTTCGAGTCCCTGATGGCGCACCATTAAGGGCGGCATCGTAACCGAAGCAGGAATGTTCGGTTAGAAGTCCGACAGGAGGAGATAAACCGCCAATCGCACAGCGCAGGCTTGTGCTCTTGGACAGGGACTCCTCACTGATCAAATTGCCACTGGCAAATTGATCGGGCGCTCGGACTGATGGCGCACCAAAGCGGCCCGTTGGTCAAGCGGTCAAGACACCGGCCTCTCACGCCGGTAACGCGGGTTCGATTCCCGCACGGGTCACCAAAGGCTGGTGTTTATTACGTTGAGGATCCACCTGTTCCCATTCCGAACACAG
>NZ_QZEG01000099.1:0-5428 GCF_009917605.1 Anaerotruncus sp. 1XD42-93
ATGTGTGCTTTTTACCTTGCTTTTTGCACAAGCAAAAAACAAGCCGTCCGCCCGGACGGGACCGGGCATCCTGTGCCGTTCGCGGCACACTTCTCAAAAAAGGTAAGGTGCTGCACCGCTGTACATCCCCCACCATCGTCTGGGGGCGGAAGAGGGTGCAAGTCAGCCCTGAGCATGAGCGCTTGTCTGGGGGCGTGGGGTTCTTTAAGGGGCGTCGCCCCTTAAATGCACTTTTGGTCCCTTTTCGTGCATCCGAAAAGGGACCCGCCGCGCGGGGGCGGATACCCCGCATCCCCTGCCGCCGGAAGGCGGCATTCTTCTTTAAAAAGGTAAGGTACTGCACCGCTGTACATCCCCCACCATCGCCTGGGGGCATCCGAGGGTGCAAATCAGCCCTGAGCATGAGCGCTTGTCTGGGGGCGCGGGGTTTTTTAAGGGGCGTTGCCCCTTAAATGCACTTTTGGTCCCTTTTCGTGCATCCGAAAAGGGACCCGCCGGGCGGGGGCGGATACCCCGCATCCCCTGCCGCCGGAAGGCGGCATTCTTCTTTAAAAAGGTAAGGTGCTGCACCGCTGCATAGAAAGAACCCCAGCGCGGGGGCGGATACCCCGCATCCCGGTGCCGCCTGCGGCACACTTCTCAAAAAAGGTAAGGTACTGCACCGCTGTACAAAAAAGCGCCGAGCCGCACCGCTGCACAAAAAAGGCGCCCGCAGGGCAGTTTGCGAAAACGGGAGAAATCTGATACAATATGGGGAGAAAAGAGGGGGGACAGAGGATGAGGACGCACGAATCACTGATACAGGAACTGCGGGCGCTGCTGCCCGAATACATGGCGCAGAAACGGATCGTGGTGGGGGGGCGGCGGAACCGGCTGATCCGCTGCATCAACCCGGACCACCGGGACTCCACCCCGAGCATGAGCTACCACCAAAAGACCCAGCGTCTGCACTGTTTTGGCTGCGGGAAAAGCTACGACATTTTCGAGCTGATCGCGATGGATTATCCCGAGTGCGACAGCTTCCCGCGGCAGATCAAAAAGGCGTGTGAAATCTTTGGGATCCCGTTCCCGGAGGGGTTCGGGCGCACCGATCCCGCGTCCGAAAAAACGGTGCAGGTGCGGCGGGGCAGCCCGGAAAAAAAAGCGCCGGAACCGGTGCCGGCAGCCGACTATACCGGCATGGTGGAGGAGGCGGTCGCGGCCTGCGGGACAGGCGGGAGCTACTTTGCGGCGCGGGGGATTCCGGCGGAACTGTGCGCGCGCTACCGGCTGTTTGAGCGGGATGGACGGGCTTATCTGCCGCTGTTCGAAGGCGGGAGATGCACCGCCTATTGCGCCCGCGCAATCCGCGACGGGGTACAGCCGCGGTACAAAAACAGCACCGGCTCGATGGGGCTGTTTGGGGTTGATTACCTCAAAGGGGAGGGGCAGGGCGGCGAACTGTTTGTGACCGAAGCGGTGTTCGACGCGCTGTCGATTGAGGCGTGCGGGCGGCACGCGGTGGCGCTCTGCGGCGCGGGGAACGTGCGGCGCTTCCTGAACCTTTGCGCGGAAAACCCGGGGGCGGCGAACAGCTACCGGTTTGTTGCGGCGGGCGACCGGGACGCAGCCGGACAGCGGATGAACCGGGAACTGCGGGAAGGCCTGGAGGGGCTGGGGCTTTCCTGCGGGGAGCTGACGCTGCCGGGGACGGTCAAAGACGTGAACGAACTGCTGGTGGCCGACCGCGCGGCGCTGGAAGAGCTGCTGATGCAGGCGGCGGACGCCGACCGGCTGGCCTACGCGCACACGAGCGCGGCGGACGCGGTGTCCGAGCTGCTGGATGCGTCGATCCGGCTGGGGAGCCGCCAGGCCGAGCCGACCGGGTTCCGGGCGCTGGACCAGCTTCTGGATGGGGGATTTTATGCGGGCCTTTACGTGCTGGGGGCGATCTCGTCGCTGGGAAAGACCTCGTATCTGTTGCAGATTGCCGAATATATCGCCGCGAACGGCACCGACGTCCTGTTTTTTTCACTCGAGATGGGCCGTCTCGAGCTGGTGGCGAAGGGGATTTCGCGCACCACCTGGCGGCTGGATCCGTCGGCCGCGCGGGAGGACGCGTTTACTGCCCGTCAGGTTCTGCGGATGCAGAACCAGCTTCCGGCCGGGCGTGCGCTCCTGCTCAACCGGGCGATCGAAGCCTATCGGAAATCCGCGGGCTGTTTGTTTGTGCGGGAGGGGATCGCGGAAATCGGTGCACAGGAGGTGCGCGAGGAGGTGCGGCAGCATCTGCGGCTGCGGGGGAAACGTCCGGTGGTGATGGTGGACTATCTGCAAATCCTCAAGCCTGCCGACCCCCGCGCCAGCGACAAGCAGAACACCGACCGCGCGGTGGTCGAGCTGAAGCGGATCAGCCGTGACTTTGATCTGCCGGTCGTGGCGATCTCCTCGTTTAACCGGGAGAACTATCGCAGCGCGGTTTCGATGGAGGCATTCAAGGAGAGCGGCGCGGTCGAGTACAGTTCGGACGTCCTGCTCGGTTTGCAGCTCGCCGGGGCAGGGGAGCAGGGGTTCGACGTCAACGCCGCCAAGACCCGCAACCCCCGCCAGGTCGAGCTGGTCCTCCTCAAAAACCGCAACGGCAGCCCTTATGGGCGCATCCCCTATGCCTACCATGCCGCCTATGGGTATTTCTCCGAACTGCGTTCCAGCTTCCGGCCCTAGCGGCTGTTCCGGCTCAAACGCACCGCCGGTTTTTTGCAGGGGGCAGTGGGCGGATTGCTGCGGGACGGCGGACGGATGCTTTCTGGAAGTGAAAAACAGCGTGAAAAAAGGAGGGGAATCCCCTCCTTTTTTGACTGAAAGCCATTTCCATAGAATGAAATGCAGGAGCTGCAACAACGGTATGCGGCCAGCCACACCATCCGATAGGGGGTGTGGCAATGCCAACCGCCATTTTCCTTGACTGGGAAGCACCGCCATGGTAGAATAAGGACAAGGTGCTGCTACAAACGGTTGCAGGCGGTTGGCCCCCGCATGAGACGGGGGATTTCCCCGTTTCGGAAGAAAGGGGGGAATGCTTATGGTTACATATGCGGAGCTGTTCCAGTTCTGTCTGGTAATTCTGGGCGTTGTTACTGTCGTTTTAGAAGTAACAAAAAAGAAATAACCGCCACCCCAGCAAAGTGATGCGGTTATTTCTGTACTCACAAAGGGGCTGACCGTCTGCGGGCAGCGCCTTTCTTTATGCTCATTATAGCCTGGAAACGGGACGCTGTCAAGCGTCCTGTTTTGACTGAGTGGAATCACTTCTGCACAGCACCTGGACGATCGACGCACAGGGTTTGCCGGGGAATCCGCCCCGCGCTGGGGTTCTTTTTGTGCAGCGGTGCAGCACCTTACCTTTTTTGAGAAGTGTGCCGCCTTCCGGCGGCAGGGGATGCGGGGTATCCGCCCCCGCGCGGCGGGTCCCTTTTCGGATGCACGAAAAGGGACGAAAAGTGCATTCAAGGGGCGACGCCCCTTAAAAAACCCCGCGCCCCCAGACAAACGCTCATGCTCAGGGCTGATTTGCACCCTCGGATGCCCCCAGGCGATGGTGGGGGATGTACAGCGGTGCAGCACCTTACCTTTTTTGAGAGGTGTGCCGCAAGCGGCAGAGGATGCCCGGTCCCGTCCGGGCGGACGGCTTGTTTTTTGCTTGTGCAAAAAGCAAGGTAAAAAGCACACATAAGGGGGAAGCCCCCTTATGTATCCCCCGGAAGAGTGCCCGCCTTTGGCTGGGTGGAAGGGACACGCATGTCACAGCCCGCCCCGACCTGTTTTTTGTCCAGACAGGCCCCGCCCACTCGCCCCGGGCTGTGCCGCAAAACCCCACTACTCTGTGCCCGATCGGGCCGGGCCTGCCAGCTTGCCGGGGAGTCCGCCCCCGCGCTGGTGTTCTTTTTGTGCAGCGGTGCAGCACCTTACCTTTTTTGAGAAGTGTGCCGCAAGCGGCAGAGGATGCCCGGTCCCGTCCGGGCGGACGGCTTGTTTTTTGCTTGTGCAAAAAGCAAGGTAAAAAGCACACATAAGGGGGTATCCCCCTTATGGAACCCCCGGAAGGGTGCCCGCCTTTGACTGGGCGGAAGGGACACGCATGTCACAGCCCGCCTCGACCTATTTTTTGTCCAGACAGGCCCCGCCCACTCGACCCGGGCCGCACCGCAGAACCCCTCTACACTGTGCTCGAACGGATCGGTGCACAAGGCTTGCCGGGGAGGGGCACACGGGGAGGGGTCGCCGACCCCTAGCCCGTGAGGCAGCCCGCAGGGTCGTCGCGGCGTATGCCGCGCTTCGGGCCGCAGGCCCGAGAAGACCCGAGGAAGGCGCGAGCGCCTATCCGTTTGGTCTGGGGCCAAACGGATGCTGCCATGGAGTCCGCCCCCGCGCTGGTGTTCTTTTTGTGCAGCGGTGCAGCACCTTACCTTTTTTGAGAAGTGTGCCGCAAGCGGCAGAGGATGCCCGGTCCCGTCCGGGCGGACGGCTTGTTTTTTGCTTGTGCAAAAAGCAAGGTAAAAAGCACACATAAGGGGGAAGCCCCCTTATGTATCCCCCCGGAAGAGTGCCCGCCTTTGGCTGGGTGGAAGGGACACGCATGTCACAGCCCGCCTCGACCTGTTTTTTGCCCAGACAAGCCCCGCCCACTCGACCCGGGCCGCACCGCAGAACCCCTCTACACTGTGCTCGAACGGATCGGTGCACAGGGCTTGCCGGGGAGTCCGCCCCCGCGCTGGGGCTCTTTTTGTGCAGCGGTGCAGCACCTTACCTTTTTTGAGAAGTGTGCCGCAAGCGGCACCGGGATGCGGGGTATCCGCCCCGCGCTGGGGTTCTTTTTGTGCAGCTGCGCGGTACCTTGCCTTTTAAGGTGTGCCGCTGGTCAGCGGCAGGGGATGCCCGGTCCCGTCCGGGCGGACGGCTTGTTTTTTGCTTGTGCAAAAAGCAAGGTAAAAAGCACACATAAGGGGGAAGCCCCCTTATGTATCCCCCGGAAGGGTGCCCGCCTTTGGCTGGGTGGAAGGGACACGCATGTCACAGCCCGCCTCGACCTATTTTTTGTCCAGACAGGCCCCGCCCACTCGACCCGGGCCGCACCGCAGAACCCCTCTACACTGTGCTCGAACGGATCGGTGCACAAGGCTTGCCGGGGAGGGGCACACGGGGAGGGGGCACTGCCCCCTCGCCCGTGAGGCGCATCCTGCCCGAGCGTCGCGCGTAAGCGCGCTTCGGGCTGAAAGCCCGAGAAGCGAAGGGCGTTGTTTTGGTCGGGAACCCAAAACAACATGCGCCCGGTGGCCCCTCGCCCGCAAGGCAGCCCGCAGGGGCGTCGCGGCGGATGCCGCGATCTCGGCCTAAGAGCCGCCTGCGGCGGTTGGCCTCGAAACGCTCGCTGCGGCTCGCAGTCCGGGCC
>NZ_QZEG01000009.1:0-94761 GCF_009917605.1 Anaerotruncus sp. 1XD42-93
AAGGGCGCTTGCGCCCCGGAAGTTTGGTCTGGAATCCAAACTTCCGTTGCCTCACTGCCCCTCGACCCCGCGATTTTTTGAAAAAATCGAGTAAAACTTTAGATTATGAAGCAAATTTTGATTCTATTCAACCACCGAATTCGGCATACGGGCGGCTTCCTCGTTCGGGTCCCCACAGTAGCCGCAGTCCACATTGTCATTCCAGCACCCGAGCGACCGCAGCTTTTCCACACTGATTGCCTCTCCTTCGTGCCGCCCGCACCGCGGGCAGGTTTCGTCGATGATGCCGGTGTATCCGCAGACCGGGTCGCGGTCAACCGGGTGGTTGATCGAGCCATAGCCGATGCCGCACTCCTTCATGTACCGTACAACCTGTTCAAACGCATCGAGGTTTTTCAGCGGGTCGCCGTCCAGCTCGATATACGAGATGTGGCCCGCATTGGTCAGCGCGTGATAGGGCGCCTCCAGACGGATCTTCTCGCTCGCCGAGATGTTGTAATAGACCGGGACATGGAACGAGTTGGTATAGAACTCGTGGTCGGTGACCCCTTCGATCTCTCCATAAAGTTTCCGGTCGATCCGTACGAACCGGCCTGCAAGCCCTTCGGCAGGGGTTGCGAGCAGGGTGTAATTGAAGCCGGTTTCCCGGGTCGCATCGTCCATCCGTTTACGCATATGTCCGATGATATCCAGGCCGAGGTTCTGCGCATATTCGCTCTCTCCGTGGTGCTGGCCGATCAATGCCTTGAGCGTCTCCGCCAGACCAATGAACCCGACCGAGAGGGTGCCATGTTTGAGGACCTCGCCCACTTCGTCATCCGGGCCGAGCTTGTCGGAGTCGATCCAGATGCCCTGCCCCATCAGGAACGGAAAGTTGCGGACCTTCTTTTTGGCCTGGATCTGATACCGTTCCATCAGCTGGTCGATCACAAGGTCGATCTTGCGGTCGAGCTCCTCGAAGAAAAAGTCAATATCCCCCTTGGCACGAATCGCGATCCGCGGCAGGTTGATCGAGGTGAAGCTGAGGTTCCCGCGGCCGTTGACGATCTCGCGCGAACGGTCGTGACAGTTGCCGATTACGCGTGTGCGGCAGCCCATATAGGCGATTTCGGTTTCCGGATGCCCGGGCTTGTAGTACTGGAGGTTATACGGCGCATCCAGGAAGCTGAAGTTCGGGAACAGCCGCTTGGCCGATACCCGGCAGGCGAGCTTAAACAGGTCATAGTTGGGATCGCCCGGGTTGAAGCTGACCCCTTCCTTCACCTTAAAGATGTGGATCGGGAAGATGGCGGTTTCCCCATGCCCCAGGCCGGCGTCGGTCGCCAGGAGGATTGCCTCGGTTGCCATCCGGCCTTCGGGCGAGGTATCGGTCCCATAGTTGAGCGACGAGAACGGCACCTGCGCGCCCGCGCGGGAGTGCATGGTGTTCAGGTTGTGAACCAACGCCTCCATCGCCTGATAGGTTGCCCGTTTGGTTTCTTTATATGCTTCCTCCACCGCGAACGCCTGCGCCCTGATCAGGGTCGATTCCTCTGCCAGCCCGGCCAGTTCCGGCAGCTCGAAGTCGCGGTAGCCGTTGTCGTCTGCCAACACCGGGTAGAGTCCATGCGCCGCGTGGACCTTTTCCCGGATCTCTTTTGTAGTTTCATCCGCATTTTCCAGCCCGACGAACAGCTCGAGCGCTTTGGCCAGATTGCGGGAATAAAGCTTACGGTAGGTTTTTCTGACCCCGTGAGCCATCCCATAGTCGAAATTCGGGATGCTCTGCCCGCCATGCTGGTCGTTCTGGTTCGACTGGATTGCGATGCAGGCGAGCGCGGTATAACTCTGGATGTCATTCGGCTCCCGCAGGAACCCATGTCCTGGACAGAAGCCGCCCCGAAACAACTTTTCAATATCGATCTGGCAGCAGGTGGTTGTGAGGGTGAGGAAATCAAGGTCGTGGATATGGATGTCCCCGTCCAGATGGGCCTTCGAATGGACCGGATTGAGCACAAACATGTGATAGAACTGTTTTGCGCCTTCCGAGCCGTATTTCAGCATGGTGCCCATTGCAGTATCGCCGTCAATGTTGGCGTTCTCCCGTTTAACATCGTTTTCCCCTGCGGACTGATAGGTCAGTTCCTCATAGGTTTTCATCAGGCGGGTGTTCATATCGCGGATGCGGGTGCGCTGCGCCCGGTAGAGGATATATTCCTTCGCGGTGCGGGCATGGCCGGACTCGACCAGCTGGTATTCAACCGCATCCTGCACCTCTTCGACCGTAGGCGGGTTACCGTCCGCGTGCGCCTGTTCCACATGCATTGCCACCAGCTCCGCAAGCTCCCGGGCGGTTTGCCGGTCGTTGCCGCCGAGCGCCTGCGCCGCCTTGAAGATCGCGTCGGTGATTTTATCAATGTCAAACAGCACGCACCGTCCGTCGCGCTTGACAATGGTGTTGATCATCATTCCACTCCTTGTTCAAACTACTACATATATGTATTGAAAAAATACACACTACTAAATATTGTAATTTCGAAATGCTGCCGTAATTTATTTTAGTAGATTCAGATGGTTCTGTCAATGGGTTCAAAACACATTTTTTAGTACAATTTGGCCCAGGAAGACACAATATCTTGTATAAAATCCAAATATCTGACAAAAATATACTAAATAAGTGCAATTTAAGCGAAATTTATTGACGGTTTGTCCAAAATTTTTATGATAATTTTGTAATGATTGAATTGAAAAGGCAACGATCCTCCGTTTTTCACCAGATCAAAGGAACTATTTTCCTGCTCGAAATTCTGCTTGTAAGGGCACAAAAGTGCCAGTGCTGTCCGGGCCGCATATCTAGCCAACCGAAAGAACAAGGCAGCTTTTCTGTGAGAAAAGCTGCCTTATCTGCAAAAGGGTTTCTCAAAAAATTCTTAGAGCCTGTTCTTTATCCAAAAGTTTCGTCCACCTTTTCAAAGGTGGCGGGGTCGAGGGGCGGAGCCCCCGACGCGCTCCGCACTGCGAGCCGCAGCGAAGCGTTTCGAGCGCAACCCGCCGAAGGCGGGCTCTTAGCGCGAGATGAGCGCGGAACGCTTTATCCTGTGAAGCGCTTTTTTCGGGTGAATTGCCGCAAAGCGGCAAGAGGGGGCTTTTTGCAAGTGAAAAAGCCCCCTTGCAGAAAGAAACACCAAACAGGCTTTTACCGTTCACGCAGAATGACCGACTGGTAAGGCGCTAGAATCAGCATTCCATTTTCCATCCGGACCGCATTCTGGGTATGCCAGACAGGTTCCATCTCGGCCTGGGGCAGAGGCTCGGATACCGGCCCACTGCCCAGGTTGAACCAGCAGTACAGACGATCCTCTTCGTTGAGCCGCCGGTAAGCGATGACGGTTTCCCCCGCGTACAGCGGCTCGATGTTCCCATAGATCAGGCAGTCCCGATGCGGGCCGCTCTGCCGGAAAGCGATCATCTTTTTGAAGAAATGCCAGACGCTATTTGGATCATGCTGCTGTGCCTGCACGTTGACCGCCGGATATTCCTCGGTCATGCCGAGCCAGGGTTTGGCCTGGGAGAATCCGCCATACTGCTCCCCGTTCCACGGGAAGGGGGTGCGGGCATTGTCCCGGCTGCGGCGGTTGGCCATCTCGAGTGCCTCGGCCTCCGAAAACCCTTCCTGTATCGAGCGGTTGTACTGGTCGATGGTGCTGAGGTCATCAAACTCACCGATCCCCTGCCGTTCGCAGTTGACCATGCCCAATTCCTGCCCCTGGTAGATGAACGGTGTGCCGCGCAGGAAAAAGTACATTGCAGCCAGCGTTTTGACCGCGTCCGGATTGTGTTGGGCGTCCTTCAGGTATTTGGTGGTCGAACGGGGCTGGTCGTGGTTTTCGAGAAAATTGGCCGCCCAGCCGCATTTTTGCACCGCCATCTGGCAGGTCATGATCTGCCGGTTCAGCTTCGGGATGGTCCAGGGCACCGGGCGGAACCATTCCCCGCCGGAGCCGATGTCCAGGTCCGCATAGCTGAAATCAAAGATCATCGAGAAATGCCCGTCCGGCCCGATGAACGCATCCAGATGGTCGTAGGGGACGCCCGGCGCTTCAGCAACGGTGAAGCACTGGTGGCGGTCAAAGGTGTTTTCCCGCAGCTCGTGCAGAAATGTGTCGATGCCCGGCTGGTTGAGCGCCCCGCAGGAACAGATGGACAGGCCGTCTGCGCCATCCGGCTCTCCGTCATGCCAGGTCAAATCCTTTTTGATATAGGTGATCGCATCGAGGCGGAACCCTGCAATCCCTTTGTCCAGCCACCAGTTGACCATCTCATACAGCTTTTGGCGCAGGGCCGGATTTTCCCAGTTCAAATCCGGCTGCTTTTTTGCGAACACGTGGAAATAATATTCCTCCCGCCCGGGGACTGGCTCCCAGCAGCTGCCGCCAAAACAGGAACGCCAGTTGTTGGGAGGGGTTTTCCCGGGCCGGAAGATATAGTAATCGCGGTAGGGGCTGTCCGGATCGGCCAGGGCTTTTTGGAACCACTCATGTTCATCCGAGGTGTGGTTGATGACCAGATCAATCACGATCCGGATGCCGCGCTGCCTGGCCTGGGCGATCAGCTCATCCAGATCCTCCATACTGCCGAATTCGGGCGCGATCGACTGATAATCCGAAATATCGTAACCATTGTCGTTCATTGGAGAGCGGTAAAACGGGCAGATCCACAGCATGGTCACGCCCAGCTCCTGCAAATAGGGGAGCTTTTGGGTGATGCCCTTGAGGTCGCCGATTCCATCGTTGTTGCTGTCATAGAAGCTTTTGGGGTAGATCTGATAAACGATCTCCTCCTGCCACCATCTTTTTTCCATTTTGATTGCCCCTTTCCAAGAATCTGCTGTGGGGACAGGGTGGTTCATCCTCACAGGCTTCATAAAGAAGGGTTGGATTCTTTGAAGCATTTTGATTATAGCAGAGAATTGCAGAAAGTCCAGCGGGTAACGGGACAAAAATTGGGAAGGTTTGTTTCGCCGGCAGAGAGAACCGGTTCCAAAAGCGGCTGTTCCGCGCCGGTTGGGGTTTTCACAGGGAAACAAGCGGAATTTCCGCCCAGATACAGGGTGGTTACTCCTATTTTTGGACAAGATTTCTTGATAAATTCACATTTATCAGATTGAATCCTCACGCTGATTCTGCTACACTTTAGCTGATTACCTGTTTCAGAAAGAGGCTGCTTATGAAACGCCTGATCCCGCTTCTGCTGGTTTTTTGCCTGCTGGTTTCAGCCTGTGGCGCAAAAGGCAGCATTTTGAAATACGATATTCCGGCCCCGGTCGCCAGCCTGGACCCGCAGTTTGTGACCGACACGACCGCCAGCATGATTGTGTCCAACGTATTTGAAGGGCTGTTCCGGCAGCTCCCGTCGGGCGAGGTGGAGCCGTGTATTGCAGAGGAGTGGACCGTCTCCCCCGATGGGCTGGTCTATACCTTCCGGCTGCGGCAGGGCATCCGCTGGAACCGCTCCCTGTCCGAAACGGGTACGTGGACGACCAACAGCGCCCGCTGGAGCGATCCGGAGGGCACCCCGGTCACAGCGCACGATTTTGTGTTTGCCCTGCGGCGCCTGTTCGACGAAAACCATATGAGTGAACTTGCTGCGCACTTTCTCTGCATCCGCAACGCCCCGCAGATTCTCGCTGGGGAGATGAACAGCCGGATGCTGGGAGTGCGCGCAGACAGCGACTATACCCTTGAAATCACCCTTTCCCAGCCGAACCGGCAGCTCCCGGAACTGCTCGCGTCGAGCGCGGCAATGCCCTGCAACCAGGCGTTCTACGAGAGCACCCGCGGACGGTATGGACTGGATGTGGATACCCTCATGAGCAATGGGCCGTTTTATGTTTCGATCTGGAACAACGATACCGCGATCGCCCTGCGCCGCAGCGAGGTTTACCGGGAGGATCTGCCGGTACGGGCGCTCGGGGTCAACTTTTACTTCCCGAACAGCGAATCGTTCGACCCGCTTGCACGATTTCTGAATGGTGATACCGATGCCTGTGAGATCGACTATGCGCATCTTGCCGAGATGGAAAAAGCGGGCTGTTCGGTGACCTCGTTTGAGGATACCGTCTGGGTGCTGGCGCTCAACCAGGATGAGGTGGGAACCGAAGGATACAGCTTCAGCCGGGCGGTGGCGCACACCGTTGACCGGGACAGGTTCTCTGGCTACCTTACAGAAAATCTCCGGACCACCAGTGTCCTTGTCCCACCGGCGGTTTCGTCGTCCGGGGAGTCATTCCGCGCGTTTGCCGGGGAGCTTTCCCCAACCGTTTACAGTCCGTTTCTGGCCCGGCAGTATTATGCCGAAACGCTCGAGCAGGGGGATGCCCCCAATCTGCGGGAGATATTGGTCTGTGACGAGGGAAATCTTCCGCTTTTGGCGGGGTATGTCCAGCAGGGGCTGCAAAATAACCTTTCGATCTATACCACCCTTGTGCGCCTTCCCCGGAAAGAACTGCTGGAACGGGTTGCCGCGGGGGACTATCAGGCGGCTATCCTGCCGCTCACCGTCTCCTACTCCTCCCCCGAAGCGATATTCTCCTGCTTTCACGCAGAGTCATCACAGAACTTTACTGGTTATGACAGCCAGCCGTTTGAGGCGCTGCTGTCCAGTGCAGCGCTGATCCCAGTGGACCAGCTTTATTCTGTCTATAAGGAGGCGGAGCAGCGCCTGCTTTACGACTGCCCGGTGGTTCCGCTTTTTTTCGAGACCTCCTATTATGCGGTTGCCCCGGGCGTTTCCGGGATTGCGTTCTCCCCGTTTCTTGCGGGGATGCGGTTCCAGGATGCCGTCAAAAAATAACCCGCGGGAAGGTGAGCCTGCTCCGCATTTATTTATGCAAGGGGGCTTTTTCACTTGCAAAAAGCCCCCTCTTGCCGCTTCGCGGCAATTCATCCGAAAAAAGTGCTTCACAGGATAAAGTATTCCGCTCGCTGCGGCGAGCGTCGGGGGCCCTGCCCCTCGACCCCGCGATTTTTTGAAAAAAATCGAGTAAAACTTTCGTTTGGGGGAAAAAGCGGCACCCAGCCTGGAAGGGAGGGGCCTACGGGGAGGGGGCACCGACCCCTCGCCCGTAAGGCAAACTGAGGGGGCGTCGCGGCGTATGCCGCGCTTCGGACCGTAGGTCCGAGAAGTCCCCCGAAGAAGGGCGCTTGCGCCCCGGAAGTTTGGGCTGGAACCCAAACTTCCGTTGCCTCACTGCCCCTTCGACCCCGCGATTTTTTGAAAAAAATCGAGTAAAACTTTCGTTTGGGGGAAAAAGCGGCACCCAGCCTGGAAGGGAGGGGCCTACGGGGAGGGGGCACCGACCCCTCGCCCGTAAGGCAAACTGAGGGGGCGTCGCGGCGTATGCCGCGCTTCGGACCGTAGGTCCGAGAAGTCCCCCGAAGAAGGGCGCTTGCGCCCCGGAAGTTTGGGCTGGAACCCAAACTTTCGTTGCCTCACTGCCCCTCGACCCCGCGATTTTTTGAAAAAAATCGAGTAAAACTTTAGATGCTGAACAGGCGCTAACGCGGCGGGGTGCCGCCGCTCCCGTAAAACCTGAACTGTTTTACAGAATTTTTTCCTTGACAAACCGATTCCCCTGTGCTATAGTCGAAGCGTTTCCGGATCATTGGAATCAAATCAGCAAGGGAACCCGGTGTGGATTGGAATGTTGTCTCTAAAGAGGAATTGGAAAAACAGGATTTGTGCAGCGGCTTTTGCGCTGTCTGCCTGCCTGTGCTTCGGAGGGTGTGCCGGGCGGAGAAGCGCGGATTCCCCTTCGATGCAGTCGGAGGTTTCTGTGGAAGAAAGCAGCCGTGTCGAAAACAGTGTTTCCTCAGGAGAAAACGAAGAAAACCCCAATGGCTGGGAGCAGTATGAAACGTATGTCGCGCAGCTGGGCTGGCTGATGTCCTCCAACGGGTGGGAAACAGCAGAGGACCTTTCTCCCACCGATTATGTGATGTGGTATGGTTACCGCGTGTATGATCTGCCCTCGTCCGCAGAATATCAGATAGAGGGAAGGGATGGCCTCTTTTTTCCGGCGGAAGAACTGGAATCCCAGGTGGCCAGTTATTTTGATGTACCGGCCGCACATCTGCGGTCCGACCCGGTGATTTATCTGGAAGCCGAACAGCTGTATCAGACGCCGGCCGCACTGATGCCGCTGGCTGAATCCAATTTTGAAATCACTGATGTGACAGAGGCGGATTCCATCATACAGATCACGTTCACCCTTGACTTTGTGGAGTTTGACCTCTCCAGAGAGATGACGCTGACCTTGGAAAAGACAGCAGATAGTGTTCACTATTTGTCATATCAATCTTAAGAAAGCACGAGGTATTGCAGTAAGATGCGCAATGAATAACAACCGAAAGCAAAACAGATTTTTAACCGGTAGGCGAATGTTTGCCTGCCAAAGTTTGTTCTGTCCGGTTGGCGCATCCTGCAAACAGACCTGTCTATGTGTTTTCGCATCATACAGGCTTTTTTGCGTGCCCTCCCGGACAGCTCTGGGAGGGATTTTTTATGTATCTTTTACAGGCACAGAATCTGACGAAAACATTTGGTACACGCACACTCTTTCGGGCTGACCAGCTCGAACTGCATGACGGCGACCGGGTCGGCCTGGTGGGGGAGAACGGCGCGGGCAAGTCCACCCTGCTCGACATCCTGCGCGGCGGCCTTCCCTGCGACGAAGGGAACATTGACCGGCGCTGCCCGATCGCGATGATCCGGCAGTCGGGGGATGCGGAGGGCGAACCGGATGGAAGGCTGCTCCGCACCCTGTCTCTGGCGGGCAGCGCCTGCAAGAGCGGCGGCGAACGCACCCGTCGCGCCATTGCCGCGGCATGTTCGCAGGGTGCGCCGCTCCTGTTTGCGGACGAACCAACCACCAATCTTGACCTGGACGGGATTGAGGCGGTCGAGCGGATGCTTCAGGATTATTCGGGCGCGGTGCTGCTGATTTCACATGACCGTCAGCTTTTGGAAACGGTCTGCACCTCGATCTGGGCGATTCAGGATGGGGAAATCCGGGTATTCCCGGGCGGATATGCCGAGTGGATCGCCCAGCGTGACCGGGAGCGGACATTTGCACAGTTTGAGTATGACCGGTATCGGAGTGAAAAACGTCGTTTGGAGGCCGAGACAGCCAATCTGCGCGAACAGGCCCGCGGGATGCGCAAGACTCCAAAACGGATGGGGAACAGCGAAGCGAGGCTGCATAAGTGCCACATCTCGCCTGCACAGATTCAGGTGCAGGCGCGCGCCAAGGCGATTGAGAGCCGGGTCCGGCAGCTGGAGGTGAAAGAGCGCCCGTCCGATCTGCCGCAGATCCGGATGGCGCTCGGAGCAGCTTCCCCGATCACCTCCAGGACGGCCGCCCGGATCGATCATCTGACCGTCCGGTATGGCGCCCGCGCGGTGTTGGAGGATGTGTCGTTTACCCTGCCCACCGGGAAGCGCACCTTCCTGCTGGGCGGGAATGGGGCGGGCAAAACCACGCTCGCCGAACATCTGGTACAGGGTGGGGACTGCGCCAGGCTCGCCAACGGAGTCCAGATCGGTTACTTCTCCCAGAACCACGAGTTACTCGACCCGGTGCGGACGGTATTGGAAAACGTCCGCGCGGTTTCCCGCCTGCCGGAACACGAGGTACGTTCGATCCTCGCCAATCTGTGGATCAATGGGGATGCGGTACAGAAACCTGTGCGGGTACTTTCAGGCGGCGAACGCGCGAAAGTTGCGCTTGCCCGCCTGCTTGCCTCCGACTGTAATCTGCTGGTTCTCGACGAACCGACTAACCATATCGACCTCTATACCGCACAGGCGTTGGAGCCGCTTCTGCTGCGGTGGCAGGGGACGCTGCTGGTCATCTCGCATGACCGACACCTGATTGAACAGGCAGCCGAGCGGCTGCTGTTTGTGGAGAACGGCCGGGTGCGTGCCTTTGAGGGGACTATGGCGGAGTACCGGGAGGAGCAGTCCCGCAGGAATGCACCTTCGGATGACCTTTCCGGCCTGATCGAGCAGATGCGCCGGGCGGAGGAGGCGTTCCGGGCCGGCACAGCGGGGCGTTGAGGACCCTGGTTGCGCGGTTCCCCACCGACCGTTTCCCTGCAAAAACCCGCCGGCGATGGAATCGCCGGCGGGTCCTGTTTCATTCGGAGGGCGGCCCGTCCCGGAGCCGTTCGACTTCATATACCTGTTTTTGCGCGTCAACCGACAGGATGACAATCTCCTGCTCCGTTTCGGAACGCTGGACCGTAAACAGATAAACCGGCTCTTCTAGGGACTGGTACACCATCGGCTCGTATGCTTTGGGTTCCCGGTTCAGCTTTGTCATGCAGTAGAACCCGATGTCCTCCGGCAGTTCCGGGGAGGTTAAGAACCAGGCGGTAAACGCTCCGGGGTCGTATCCATAGTGGGAAAGGATGCCGTTGTTCCTCTGGATCACCTGGTACCGGGATACGATATGCTGCGGCAGACTGTCGCCCGAAACCACATATGCGGCAGAGGCTTCTTTGAAAAACAACAGGTACAGGTTCAAACAGACCGAAACAACAAGGAAAACCGGCAGCCATAGGCGTTTTACATGTTTCATTGGACAGCCCCTCTCTTTTTTCAAAAAATTTTTATCATCGCGTGCGCAAAGAAAAGCCCTCCGGCGATATAATTGCCGGAGGGCCTGTTTTTGCAGATGGTCCTTACAGCGGATCAGTCGTTGAGCACGAATTTCACGCTGCCCTCAACCGTTTCATAACGGGAGCTGGAGGGTTTGAATTTGAAGGTATAGGAACGGCCGCTCCGGATCTCGGTCTTGGAACCGTTGCTCCAGGAAACCGAACCGCGGATCTCGTCGCCCTCGTCGTTGCGGGCGGTGATGCTGTCTTTCAGCTCTCTGGTGTAATCGCTGAGGCGGTCGCCGTCTTCAAAGTACATGGTGCTGTTATAGCTCAGGGTGACATCCTCCGAGTTGCCGTCCACATAGATTTTGATATTGCCGGTAACGGTCGGGAGGTTGCGGTCATCCGGGGTAAAGACGAACGAGTGGGTGCCGCTCTTGTCGAGCGAGTAGCTGGTACGGCTGCTCTTCCAGTCGCAATCGCCCGAGAGATACTCTTTGTTGACCGTGTCGTAAGCCTCTACGTTGTCGTTCAGCTCGTCGATCAGGTCATCCAGCGTATCGTCGTAATCCGCGTTGATCGCTTTGGTGGTCAGGCGGATCCGGCTGTCGGACGAGGTGGAGGTGTTGCTGTTTTTGATATTGATGGTGTTGCCCTTATTGGAAGAGGTGTTGATGGTATTTTTGTTGGTCGATGTGGACGGGGAGGAGACAGTGTTGGTCTTGACCGACTGGCCAGCCGAATTTTTCACAGTCGCCTTGCTGTTGCTGACATTGACCGTTTTGATCGAGGCTTTATCCCCAACCACCACATTGGCGGCTGCGTTGACAGCCAGTGTGGTAACGCTGCCGTTGACATTGACCTTGTTCGGGGCATTGACGGTCATTTTGGTGGCAGTGCCGTTCATTGTGACCGAGATTGCGCTGTCGAGGCTCTTGTCGATGGTCAGCGAATTCATGGAACCGCTGATCGAAAGGGAGGTCTGCTTAGACAGGTTGACCGCCTTGCCGTTGCCGTTTGCGTCAACAAAGCAGACGACAAAATCCTTGTCCGCATCGGTTTTGAGAGAGAAATCTGCTGATTTCAGGTTGAAGCTGCCGACTGCCGCGCCGTTCTGCACGAACTGGACTTTCCCGTTGGCGACATGCATGCTGTAAACGGAAGAGGATGCCGCGCTCGCCATAACGCCGAGGCTCAACACCAGCATCGCCGCAAGCAGCAGGCTCAGGAGTTTTTTGCTGACTGTTTTCATAATTCACCCTTCTTTTTAGAAATTAGCGGCCGTTTTTGGGAGCCGCCGGGAGTGTCGCCCCCATTGCTCCCATCATACAACAGACTCGCTATCCTGTAAACAGGTTTTACTGGGAAAAAGGGACAGTTTCTGTAAAATTTTCTGTTTGGACACAATCTGCACATAATTCAATCAAAATTTGCACACCAGCATCAGTATGCCTTGCCCCAGATGATACTGGTGGCGGCGGGCTTCCCGCAGACCGGGCAGACCGCTCCAAGGTTCTCCTGCTCGAACGGCATACACCGGGAGGTCAGCCCCGCTTCCTCCTTGACTTTCAGCTCGCACGCCTCATCCCCGCACCACATGGTCTTGAAAAAGCCGGTTTTCTCCTGCGCAGCCTGTTTCAGCTCGTCGAACGAGGAGATTGTCCAGGTGCGGGCTTCGCGGTTGGCAAGCGCTTTGGCGTAAAGGCCGTCATGCACCGCCTTGAGCAGCTCGGGGATTTTGGTTTCCAGCTCGTCGAGGGAGACGACCGTCTTTTCGCGGTTGTCCCGGCGGACCAGGACACACTGGCCTGCTTCGATGTCGCGCGGGCCCATCTCGAGCCGGAGCGGGACCCCCTTCATCTCGTACTCGGCGAACTTCCAGCCCGCTGAATTGTCGCTGTCATCGACCTTGACACGGCAGAACTGCCCGATCCGGGCGGCAATTTCACGCGTCTTATCGAGCACGCCCGGCTTATGCTGTGCAATCGGCAGGACTACCACCTGCACCGGTGCGATGGCGGGCGGCAGGACGAGGCCGTTGTCGTCCCCGTGGGTCATGATGATTGCACCGATGATCCGGGTGGACATTCCCCACGAGGTTTGATGCGGATACTGCGGTTTGTTGTCCCGCCCCTGGAAGGTGATGTCGAACGCCCGGGAGAACCCATCGCCGAAATAGTGGGAGGTCCCCGACTGGAGGGCCTTGCCATCGTGCATCATCGCTTCGATGGTATAGGTCGCTTCCGCACCCGCGAACTGTTCCTTTTTGGTTTTGCGCCCCTTGATAACAGGGATCGCCAGTGACTGTTCGCAGAAATCCGCATAGACGTTCAGCATCTGTTCGGTTTCCTGGTACGCCTCCTGTGCGGTTTCGTGCATCGTGTGGCCTTCCTGCCACCAGAATTCACAGGTGCGCAGGAACGGGCGGGTGGTCTTTTCCCACCGCACCACCGAGCACCACTGGTTGTAGAGCTTGGGCAGGTCGCGGTAGGATTTGATGATTTTGGCGTAGTGCTCGCAGAAGAGGGTTTCGGAGGTCGGGCGAACACAGAGGCGCTCGGTGAGCTTCTCCTCGCCGCCATGGGTCACCCATGCGACCTCGGGTGCGAACCCTTCCACGTGGTCTTTTTCCTTTTGCAGCAATCCTTCGGGGATAAAGAGCGGCATCTGGATATTTTCATGCCCCAGGGCCTTGAACCGGCTGTCGAGGTCGTGCTGGATGTTCTCCCAGATCGCGGTGCCATACGGCCGCACGATCATACAGCCCCGGATCGAGGAATAGTCAGCAAGATCGGCCTTGCGTACGATGTCGGTATACCATTTTGCGAAGTCCTCATCCATCGAGGTGATCGCTTCCACCATTTTTTTCTGATCTGCCATAATTTGGTTTCGCTCCTTCATAAAATCGGTGGTGCCAAGCCACTTTCGTTTGATTCCTATATCATACCGAAAATTGCCTGAAAAAGCAAGTGTATGGTATACAGGCAGCGGGGTGAAATGCTTTTCTTTTCCAGCACCCCAATTCGGGGCAGCAGGCTGCCAATCATAATAGATCCGAAGGACAGCGAATCCCCGCCGCATACGGCGGCGGGGATCTGCCTGCTGTGATCGCCCGGGCATCGGGTAGGCGTCAGCCGTAGATCGAAAGGTCTATGGTGTCGAGCGCCTGCCGGATTTCCTGCTCCGAGAACCCGAAGAATCCGATTGTATAGGTGTAGTAGCCGCGCGGGCAGACCGCAAACCGCATAGTATTGCCGCCCTCGCTCTCGGAAGCGGTGGTGAATGTGAAGCCCCTGGCGGACTGGTAGGAGCCTGTGCTGCCCGGATCGACATCCTGGGTCTGGATTTTGGTTTCCCCCTGGGTGGGCACCGAACGTTCAAGCGTAATTTGAACCGCTTTTCCGTTTTCCAAACTGCCGTAAGCGGCCCTCAGATATTTGTCATTGCCGTTGAAGTCGATCCCGGCTGCGGAGCCGGGGCCCATCTTCGAGACGATGTCCGGCTTTGCCAGCCTGAGATTCATTGTCCGTTCCCCGTCCTCCACCGAGCGGAAACTGGTTTCCTCCAATGTCGCGGTCCTCCCGGTAGAGGTGGCTACTTCAACTTCGAAGGAGTATTTTTCCCCATCGGTTCCGCTGCCCTCAGTCTCTTTCACGATAATCGCTCCATCTTTGAAACTAGCTTTATCCGAATCAAAGCTGATTTCGAGCTGGGGGACAGCCTTCTTTCCTTTGAGGGCGTCCGCCACCGAGTCGGCAGCTTCCTTTGCGTCCTGTTCGGTGAGGCCGTCACCCTGAATATGGACAAGCCTCCCGCCGCGTTCAAAGGTAAAGCTGCTCATATTGTTGGCGGCGTAGACGCCGACCGAAAGGCTCGCGGCGACTGCCGCAGCGATCAATGTCATTCTTGTGGTACGGTTCATTTTCATCGGTTCCCGCTCCTTTTCCAGTTGTTTGACCCGGGCGGCGAACAGCCGGCTGTCCTCCGCCGCGGGGATGGTTGGTTCGATCCCGGCGAGCTGGCCGAGCAGTTCCCCGACCGCGTCCATGTCCATCGTGTCGATCGCCTGGTCAAGTTCCCGCTGCAAATCCCGTCTGGTTTCCATGGCGTATCCCTCCTTCTGGCCGCTCAAAAGCGAAGCCGTTTTGCCGGGGTGCAGGGCGGCCGCGCGCATCCGCCCTGCACCCTGATTATCCGCCCAGACCGGGCGATGTAACCTTCAAAACAGAAAATTTTCTTCGGCCACCTGCGCGGCGATCGTCCGGATTTCCCTGCGCAGGCGGACATACCGCATCCGGACAGCGGGTTCTTCCAGCCCGTAGGCGGACGCGATCTCGGCCATCGGCTTGTTTTGCAGGTAGTAGAGCTCGTAAAGGGTGCGCTTGTCCGCACTGAGCCGGGAGAGCACCGCTTCGATATAGGCATTTTCGTCGATGGCCCGGTCGAGCGCCTGCTCGATCGCATCTGTCCCATCTGCCTGTTCGGGCAGTTCCCCATCGGCGGTGAGCGGTTCGTGATCGAGCCGCCGGAACCCTTCCCGCCGGGCTTTGCAGACAAAATGCTTCGCGGTTTGGAAGAGGAATCCCCCTGGGTTCGGATGGGAAAGCAGTTCCAGCCGTTTTTTCCAGGCGATCAGGAACACTTCCTGCACCGCGTCGCGGGCGGACTGCTCGTCCCGCAGGCTGAAATACAGATAGTGCAGTACCTTTTCATACCAGGTTTCACAAAGCTGGTCAAAGAGCCGTTCGGCCCTTCTGTTGTTCCACAAGACAAAACCACCTCCTACCCGGATATTCCCCGGAAACTGCCGGATGTAACAGCGGCCGCAAAAAATTTCCCGGATAAGACGTCGGGCAGGTTCCATATAGGGCTTCGTTCCTGTTCAGCATAACAAAACAAAGGCCGTACCGCAATCTATTTCGCTACAGAACAGCGCCCCCGGAAATGCAGTCCCCAATGGTATGGCGAAGAGGTGTTTTCCTTTGTTGAGAATCTCCCTTAGATTGCAGGGAAAGCTGCTGGCAGATTGCATTTATTTTCCAAACGGAGGAAAATGAAGGGCCATAAACCGCTAAAATCGACAGTCTGGGTAGATTTTTTGCAATTCCCAACAGAAAAACATGGACTTTAAAAGCCGGTTCTGGTATAATTGTTATAATTTAAACGGGGAATGACGAGCGGGCTGTTCCCGCACCGCAGCTCCCTGAAGGAGGTTATCATTGGCATGGCAACTACCAAGGCGGCGATCCCCTTTTCCGGAACTCCTGCGCAGCAGGCACAGTTGGAAAAGGTGATCGAAGCGCATAAGGATCAGAAAGGCGCGCTGATGCCGGTTTTGCAGGGGGCGCAGGAAATTTACGGCTATCTGCCCGTCGAGGTGCAGAAGATGGTTTCCGACGGGCTTGGCATCCCGCTTGAGGAGATCTACGGCGTGGCTACCTTCTATTCTCAGTTCACCCTTGTCCCGAAAGGACAGTATAAGATTTCGGTCTGCCTGGGTACTGCCTGTTACGTCAAAGGCTCGGGCGACATCTTCAACAAGCTTTCCGAAAAGCTCGGCATCGCCAGCGGCGGCTGCACCCCGGATGGGCGGTTCAGCCTCGATGCCTGCCGGTGTATCGGTGCGTGCGGGCTGGCCCCGGTGCTGACCGTCAACGACGAGGTGTATGGGCGGCTGACCGTGGACGACGTGGACGACATCCTCGCAAAATACGGGGCGTAAGGGATGCAGGAGCTGTCGCTGAACATACTGGATGTTGCGCAGAATTCGGTGCGCGCGGGCGCGACGCTGACCGAGATCACAGTTGATGAACAGCCCGCAGACGATCGGCTGACCATCTCGATCCGGGACAATGGCTGCGGGATGGCCCCTGAGCAGGTCAGGCAGGTGACCGACCCGTTTTTTACCACCCGCACCACCCGCAGGGTTGGCCTTGGGGTGCCGCTGCTCAAGATGGCGGCCGAGCTGACCGGCGGCAGCTTGGAGATCACCTCCGAGCCGGGGCGCGGCACCAGCCTGCGCGCGGTGTTCGGGCTGAACCATATCGACCGGATGCCGCTCGGCGACATTGCGGCAACCATCTGTTCACTTGTCCAGTGCAACCCGGACATCGATTTTCTATACACCTTCCGCCATGGGGACGCCTCGTTCTGTGCGGATACCCGGGAGTTCCGCGCGGTGCTCGAGGGCATCCCGCTCTCCACCCCCGAGGTGGTTGCCTATATCGGCGGCTATATCCGGGAAAACACGGCGGAAATCCAAAACCAATCTAGTTCGGATGGAGGAATCGAACCATGAAAAGTCTGGCAGAGCTTCAGGCTCTCAGGGATAAAATGAAAAACAACATGGGCGTGCGCGGGGATGACACCGGGAATATCCGGGTGGTCGTCGGGATGGCGACCTGCGGGATCGCCGCGGGCGCGCGCCCGGTGCTTCAGGCATTTACCGAAGAGGCCGCCGCGCGCGGGCTCACCAATGTGACCATCTCCCAGACCGGCTGTATCGGCATCTGCCAGTATGAGCCGGTTGTCGAGGTAATGGAACCCGGCAGGGAGAAGGTCACCTATATCAGAATGGACCCCGACAAGGCGGAACGTGTGGTTGCGGAGCACCTTGTCGGCGGGAAGGTTGTCGCTGAATACACCATCGGCGCTGCCAAATAAGAAAGGAGGAGAACCGTCATGTATCGTTCCCATGTTCTGGTCTGCGGCGGTACCGGCTGTACCTCTTCCGGGTCTGCCAAGATCATCGAAGCGTTCGAGGACGAGATCCGTCAGGTCGGGCTGGAAAATGAGGTCAAAGTCGTGCGTACCGGCTGCTTCGGGCTTTGTGCGCTCGGCCCGGTCGTCATCATCTACCCCGAAGGCTCGTTCTATTCCCGCGTCAATCCCGACGACGTGAAGGAGATCGTAGACGAGCATCTGCTCAAGGGCCGTATCGTCAAGCGCCTGCTCTACACCGAGACGGTCGAAGAGGACACGGTGAAATCCCTCAACGAAACCGACTTTTACAAAAAACAGATGCGGGTCGCGCTGCGCAACTGCGGCGTCATCAACCCCGAGGACATCAATGAATATATTGCCTATGACGGGTATCAGGCGCTCGGCAAGGTGCTGACCGAGATGACCCCCGACGATGTGATCGACGTCATGAAGCGGTCCGGGCTGCGGGGGCGCGGCGGCGCAGGCTTCCCGACCGGCCTGAAATGGAGCTTTGCAAAGGCGTCGGTTGACGATCAGAAGTATGTCTGCTGTAACGCCGACGAGGGCGACCCGGGCGCGTTCATGGACCGTTCGGTCCTCGAGGGCGACCCTCACGCGGTGCTTGAGGCAATGGCGATTGCCGGTTATGCGATCGGCGCGAACCAGGGCTACATATATGTCCGCGCGGAATACCCGATCGCGGTCAAGCGCCTTGAAATCGCGATCGGGCAGGCGCGTGAGATGGGCCTGCTTGGAAAGGACATCTTCGGCTCCGGCTTCGATTTCGACATCGAGCTGCGGCTCGGCGCGGGCGCGTTTGTCTGCGGCGAGGAGACCGCGCTCATGACCTCGATCGAGGGGCACCGCGGCGAACCCCGCCCGCGCCCGCCGTTCCCGGCGGTCAAAGGGCTGTTCGGCAAACCGTCGGTCCTCAACAATGTCGAAACCTATGCCAATATCCCACAGATTATCCTGAAAGGCCCCGAGTGGTTCTCTTCGATGGGTACCGAAAAATCCAAGGGTACCAAGGTGTTCGCGCTCGGCGGCAAGATCCACAATACCGGCCTGGTCGAGGTCCCGATGGGCACCACCCTGCGGGAGATCGTCGAGGAGATCGGCGGCGGCGTCCCGAACGGCAAAAAGTTCAAAGCCGCGCAGACCGGCGGCCCCTCGGGCGGATGCATCCCCGCTTCTCTGATCGACACCGAGATCGACTATGACAACCTGATCGCGATCGGCTCGATGATGGGCTCGGGCGGGCTGATTGTCATGGACGAGGACAACTGCATGGTGGACATCGCCAAGTTTTTCCTCGAGTTTACCGTTGACGAGAGCTGCGGCAAGTGTACCCCCTGCCGGGTGGGCACCAAGCGGCTTTATGAGATGCTTGACAAGATCACCCAGGGCCGCGGTACCCTCGCGGACCTCGACAAGATGGAGGAGCTCTGCCACTACATCAAGGAAAACGCCCTCTGCGGGCTGGGACAGACCGCCCCGAACCCGGTGCTCTCGACCCTGCGGTATTTCCGCGACGAGTACGAAGCGCATGTCGTGCAGAAGACCTGCCCGGCAGGGGTCTGCAAGAAGCTGGTGAGCTACTCGATCCTCGCGGACAAATGCCGGGGCTGCACCCTCTGCGCCCGCCAGTGCCCGGTCAACGCGATCTCGGGTACGGTCAAGAATCCGCATGTTATTGACAAGGAAAAATGCATCAAGTGCGGCGCCTGCATCGAAAAATGTAAATTCGGCGCGATCATCAAGAAATAAGAAAGGAGCGTGCCAGAAATGGAACTTGTGAATATCAAACTCAACGGTATGCCCTTGTCCGTGCCGAAAAATTACACCATCCTTGAGGCTGCGCGGTCGGCCGGCATCGAGATCCCCACCCTCTGCTATCTCAAGGAGATCAACGAAATCGGCGCCTGCCGGATCTGTGTGGTCGAGGTGAAAGGGGCGAAATCCCTGGTAGCCGCCTGTGTCTACCCGGTCTCCGAGGGGATGGAGGTTGTTACCAACTCCCAGCGGGTGATCGACGCCCGCCGGACGACCCTCGAGCTGATCCTCTCCACCCACAATAAACGCTGCCTCTCCTGCGTGCGTTCCGGCTCGTGCGAGCTTCAGAAGCTCTGCTCCGATTACGGGGTCGAGAACGAGAACCGGTTCCTTGGGGAGAATCCGGTCTATCCGATCGACCATTCGGCAGTGCATATGTACCGTGACAACAGCAAATGCGTGCTCTGCCGCCGCTGTGTCGCCGCCTGTGCCAAATGGCAGGGGATCGGCGTGATCGGCCCCAACGAGCGCGGGTTCTCTACCCATATCGGCTCGGCGTTTGGTGTGGGGCTGGGGGACACCGCCTGCGTTTCCTGCGGGCAGTGCATCGTCGTCTGCCCGACCGGTGCTCTCTCCGAGCACGACCATACCCAGAAGGTTTGGGACGCGATCGCGGACCCGTCCAAATATGTCATCGTACAGCCCGCGCCTTCGATCCGCGCGACCCTCGGCGAGGCGTTCGGGATGCCGGTCGGCACCGATGTGACCGGTAAGCTGGCTGCGGCGCTGCGGCGGCTCGGGTTCGATAAGGTGTTCGACACCGACCTCGCCGCCGATATGACGATTGTGGAGGAAGCGCACGAGTTTGTCGAGCGGGTCACCAAGGGCGGCGTCCTGCCGATGGTCACCTCCTGTTCGCCCGGCTGGGTCAAATTCTGCGAGCATTATTTCCCGGACCAGCTCCCGCACCTCTCGACCTGTAAATCCCCGATGCAGATGTTCGGCGCAACCGCCAAAACCTGGTATGCGCAGAAGCTGGGCCTCGACCCGAAAGACGTCGTGGTGGTCGCTGTTATGCCCTGTACCGCCAAAAAATTCGAGGTTGGGCGGGACGATCAGGATGCAGCGGGCGTCCCGGATGTGGACATCGCCATCACCACCCGCGAGCTTGCGCGGATGATTCACCGCGCGGGTATCAAATTTGAGATGCTGCCCGATGAGGATTTCGACGATCCGATGGGTGAATCCACCGGTGCGGGCGTCATCTTCGGCGCAACCGGCGGCGTAATGGAAGCGGCCCTGCGCACCGCTGCGGAATGGGTAGGCGGAAAACCGCTCGAGGCGGTCGAATTCAAAGAGGTCCGCGGCACACAGGGGATCAAAGAGGCATCCTATCAGGTGGGTGAACTGACTGTCAAGGTTGCGGTCGTGTCGGGGCTTGCCAATGCGCGCGAGGTCATGAATCAGGTGCGTGCGGGTACTGCCGACTACCAGTTCATTGAAATCATGGCCTGCCCGGGCGGGTGCGTCAACGGCGGCGGACAACCGGTCCAGCCTGCCAGCGTGCGCAACTTCGAGGATCTCAAGGGCAAACGTGCGGCGGTCCTTTACAACGCCGATGCCGGCAAGCCGCTGCGCAAGAGCCATGAAAACCCCTCGCTGCTGAAAATCTATGAGGAGTTCTTCGGGGGGTTCGGCTCGCACAAGGCGCATGAGGTCCTGCACACCTCCTATGTGGAAAGGGATCATTTTTAATATCATCGTTGAGGGTCCGCGGCCATGACCCTCTGTTGCAGAGTCGTGACCGCAAGGCTCTACAGTATAGAGAAAGGTGGTCAGTCATCATGAAGAACAGGCTTTACAAAAATGTGATGGAAGATCTGGTGGAATTCCGGTTCGATGAGATTCAATCCACGCTTGACTGCTGTACTTGTGAGCACTGCCGCAATGACATCATCGCTTATGCGCTCAACCTGCTTCCACAGAAGTATGTGGTGAGCGATAAGGGGGCGGTTTATTCCAAGATCACGATGGTGGGTGCGCAGCACAGTTCGGACATTATGGCGGCTCTCACCAAAGGCGCGGAGATCGTGAAAAAATCTCCCAGACATTGACCTCCTGGCCACAGAAGGGAAAAGGCGGCATAGCCAAAGCTATGCCGCCTTAGTCTTTCTAAAACGCTGAGGAACCCATATGGACAGGGGGCCTGCCGGGCTCGTTGTCAGAATGCGGTTGACAAATCCTTTTTGTACCTTTATAATGGTAACAATCTCTTATTTTTGCAAATGTCGCTATAGCTCAGTTGGATAGAGCGACCGCCTCCTAAGCGGTAGGCCGGAGGTTCGAATCCTCTTAGCGACGCCAGAAAACCGTCGAAAGCCCTGTGGAATGAAGGCTTTCGGCGGTTCTTGTTTTCCTGGAAATATCCGCGTGTCTGCACTGTCTGGATGAATGGTTCAGTAGGCATACCGTTTCCGATAATGGGCAAGGAAAATCGCAGAGACAGCCGCCATGATCCCCTCTGCAACGGGGACAGCCAGCCATACCCCCGTTATTCCCCAAATGCGGGGCAGCAGCAGGATGCCGCTTGTCAGCAGGCCAAACGTCCGCAGGAATGAAAGGACAGCAGATAGTTTTCCGTTTGACAGGGCTGTGAACATCGCAGATGTAAAGCTGTTCAAACCGCAGAACAGGAAGCTGTATGAAAAAATAGCAAATCCGTCTGCGGCAATGCGGTAGACTTCCGATGTTTCCTCCGCAAACAGGCGCACGATACGGGAGCCGCCAAATATAGACCCTAAAAATAGTACCACTGATGCCGCCGCGATAAACCGCATACTGATGGAGAACACCTTTTTCTGCTGCACGTCATTTTTATTTCCATAGTGAAACCCGATGATGGGCGCCACCCCGATCGAAAAGCCGATATACAGCGTGTTCAGCAGAAATTGGGAGTAGATGATAATGGTGATCGCAGCAACACCATCTTCCCCCAACAGGTGCATCATTGTGCGGTTGAACAGAAACGTTGTGACGGCTGCTGCAAGCTGGCTTACCATTTCGGAGGAGCCGTTAAAACAGCTCTCCCATATTACGGCCCCTTTCCATTTTGTCTTTGTAAAAGACAGGGTCCCTTTGCTCCGGGCAAAATAGACCAGCCCGACAGCTGTGGGGATCAGATAGCCGAAGCCCGTCCCCAAAGCGGCGCCCCGGATGCCCAGGCCGCAGGGGACAATGAAAATGTAATCCAAAATGAGGTTCGCTGTGCCTGCCAGAACGGACAGACCGAAGCCGAGGCCCGGTTTTCCGGCTGTTGCAAACAGGTTTGAGAAGAGCGTTTGCAGTACATTTGCCGGAATGAATAGAAGCAGTGTCATAAGGTAGCCTTTGCAATAGGGAAAGAGCAGGCCGCTGGCTCCGAGCGCGTAAATGATTTTGTCGATCCAGATGATCCCACCCAGAAGAATCAGAAATCCGGCCACAGCCCCTGTGATCACCAACAGGGTAAAATCCTCCTTTGCTTCCCGCTGTCTGCCAGCTCCCATTTTTCGGGAAATGATGGCATTTCCGCCTGTTGCAATCATCGTTCCCAGACCAACTGTGCTATTGATGATAGGGCACACAATGTTGATGGCGGAAAGCGCATCGGTATTCACAAACTGCGCTACAAAAATTGTGTCCACGATGGTATACAGTCCCATGAAAATCATCATGGTGATGGTGGGAAACGCAAAGCGCAGGAGTGAACCTGCGCTCCATTCCTGGTCTAAAATATTATCATCCATTGCTGTTTTCCTCCTGTTTTGGCGGCAGAATCAACCGCTGGGTGGGGTAGCCAAACTCAGTGAGAAGCTCCGATTCGGCAAATCCAAGCCGCTTGTATTCCTCGCGCTGTCCGGTGTCGGCCTTATCCCCCTCTCGAAAGGTTGTGATGCTGATTTCACGGCCTGCAAACGGATGGCAGACCATAAAGTAGAGGAGCGATTTTGCCACTCCGTAATGCCGGTATTGCGGATGCACAGCCAGAAAATCGATACTCCCGGCCTGGCAGGAAAATGCGGCGGCCCCAATGATGGTAGGGCCGTCCCGCATCACAAGGGCCTGGGACCGCTGAATATACCGTTTGGCCTGCTCCAGATGGGAGGCTGCATCAAGATGGGGAAAACCGCCAATCACAAGCGGGACAAAGTTCATCCAGGCGGGAATGTCCGCCGGTGCAGCATAAGAGATTTTTTGCGGCATCCCACCGGGTACAGATGGATTTTTGTTTAATAGAAATTCCAGCTGAAGAGGGTAAAAGGCCCCGTTTTGCCTATACTCCAACGGCGTCTGTTTATACATGGCTTTGAAGATGGAAGTAAACGCCTGTTGGCTTTCGTAGCCAGCAGCCAGTGCAATTTCGATGATTTGCTTTTTCGAAAATACCAGCAGTTTTGCCGCCTCGGTTAGTTGTCTGCGCTGGATGTAGTCGTGAGGTGTTATCCCAACTGTGCCTGTAAACATCCGGTGCAGATGGTACTTGGAATAGCAAACCGCATTTGCAACCGTATCTAAATCCAGTTTTTCATAGAGATGCGCTTCAATATAGGAAATGGCCGCTGCGATGTTCTCAACCTGATGGTTGCCCATGGGTTCCCTCCTTTCCCACTGATTGTACCAAAACAGTCAAATCCGTTTTTCATCATTCTTGCGGTTTTTCCGCACATAACAGTTCGCCTCGGGCAGTTCATGCTTTCCGGGCTCAAGGCAGTTTAAACGCCCCTGAAAAGCGTTGTGTAAGCCTTAACCCACATAAAAAAGCGCACCCCTCCAAACGTTGGGTACGCTTTTTCCCACTGGCTACATTCCCATGCCCTGTGCCGGCACAGGATACCGCGCCATCACTCAGCTTTCAGAAGTTTGATGTATTGCTCGATGATCCGGTAAAAAGCCTCCAGATCCGCCTCGCTGCACTGTTCCACCAGAAGTGCGGTTGTCTGGGTGATGTCTGCAACATCGTAGGCCTTATGGATGCTGGAAAGCCGCTTTCCCTTTTCGGTCACATACAGGCAGGCGGTTTTCTTGTCATACTCTGTATAGCGCTTTTCCACATATCCAGCTTCCATCAGCTTTTTCACCGTCTGGGAGATAGCGCTTTTGCTTTTATGCCAGATTTTGGATAGCTGGGTCACCGTGATACCCGGGCTGTCGTCAATATAGGTAAGGGTGTGTATCTCCATCATATTGCAGTTTTCAGCCTCGTAGGTATGCTGGGCATAGATGTAATTGTGATACAGAATGACAAATTCATACAGCATATTCGCTTTGCGGGTCTCTTTTTGGTAAACTTGGTCTATATCTGAAAACTGGCCCATATAGGCATTTCCTCCCTGAGCTTTTGTATGGTTCCATCATATCATATCTGATTTTCCATTGCAAGATGAGCGGGGAAGCCCGTTTCATATTTGGGAATAGTTAAATCGCAAAACAATTTCACCAAAAAGAAATATTTATTCTTGTGAAAATCACCTAATTATTAAGAAAATGAGAATACATTATTACGGAAATTACAAATTTCATTGACAAGAAACGTAACGCGTGCTACAATATTGTTTACGAGATAAACTATACCAGAGGTTCTGGTAAATACAAATGAAAGGGGTTACTCAAAATGGATTTCGAGAAGTTCTGTAAGGAAAACTGCGTGGAACGGAGAGGAACCGGTACCCTGAAATGGGATTCGCTTCAGGATATCTTCGGGGATGCTGACCTGCTTGCATTGTGGGTTGCAGATATGGAGATTCAGTCCCCTCCGTCGGTGCGCGAGGCCCTTGCAAAACGCGTAGAGCATGGCGTTTTTGGCTACGGCAGGGTAGAGGACCATTATTATGAGGCGTTTTTTGCATGGCAGAAAAAGCGCCATGGGATTGAGCTGGCCAAAAATAACGTTCGGTTCGCCACCGGCGTGGTAGGCTCCCTGTACACAGCGGTAAGGGCCTACACCCAGGAAAAAGCCTCGGTTGTCATCTGCCCGCCCGTATACTATCCGTTCTATGACGCGATCCTGAATACTGGCAGAAACCTCGTCACATGTGAACTGGACAACCAGGACGGTCACTATGTCCTGGATCTGGAAAAATTCGAAAAAGCGGTCACCGAGAACCAGGTGGAAATGTTCATCCTCTGCTCGCCCCATAACCCGGTATGCCGCGTATGGACCGAGGAAGAGCTGGACGGCGTGCTGGATATCTGCAAGCGGCACAATGTGCTGGTATTGGCCGATGAGATCCATCAGGATTTCGCTTATGATACCAACCCGTTCGTCTCCACCGCGCTGGTGAAGGGCGGCAAGTATAAGGACATCCTGATCATCCTCAATGCTGCATCCAAGACCTTTAACCTGGCTGGCCTGATCCATTCTCATGTCATCATTTACGATGAGAAGCTGATGGAGAAGTACGACGCTTACATAAAGAGCATAGGCTCGGCAGAGGCAAATCTTATGGGTCTCACCGCAGTGGAAGCCGCATACCGTGGCGGCGAGGAGTGGTTTGACAATGTGAAAGCCCTGATCCGCCATAACTACGACTATATGAAACAGGAGTTTGCGAAAGAGCTCCCGAAGATCGTGGTGACCCCTCTTGAGGGAACCTACCTTTCGTGGATCGACCTGCGCGGCTACATCCCCGGCAAAGAGGTCGAGGAGTTCATCCAGAAAAAATGCCGCCTTGCCTGCGATGTAGGAGAGTGGTTCAGCTTCACCGGTCACGGATTCATCCGGATCAATCTGGCTACGGATACCAAGAATATCCGCACAGCAGTGGAGCGCATTATCACCAACATCAAAGAGCGGCAGTAAACAGGCCCCTGTGATACAGCTGTAGTTGTAAAGGAAGTGAATATATGGGAAAACGAGTGCTTGTGGTAGGAGGCGTTGCCGGCGGAGCTTCCGCAGCGGCCCGGATCAGACGTTTGGACGCGGATGCCTCCATCAGCATTTTCGAGCGAGGGGAGCATGTATCTTTTTCCAACTGCTCTCTTCCATATTATCTGAGCCGGACCGTTGAAAACAGCGATTCCCTCGTGATGATGACCCCGGAGAGCTTTAAAGCCTCCTATGATATTGATGTACGGGTCAACCATGAGGTGTGCGGCATTGACCGAGCCCGCAAAACGATTCAGGTAAAGGACAGTGCCGCTGGTCAGGAATACGAGGAGGCTTATGATGAACTGGTGCTCTCACCCGGCTCCAGCCCTATCCGCCCCAAAGCGATTGAGGGGGTTTCCCTTCCGCATGTATTCACGGTGCGCAATGTAAACGATATTGTAAAGCTGGACCAGTATGTCAACCGGGAGAACATCCAGGATGTAGTAGTGGTTGGCGGAGGCTTCATCGGGCTTGAGGTCGCGGAAAACCTGAAGGAGGCCGGAAAACGGGTCTCTGTGGTGGAAGCTGCCAACCAGGTCATGGCGCCCTTTGACTATGACATGAGCCAGATCCTCCAGAAAGAGCTTTGCGACCAGGGCGTGGAACTGTTTGTCGGGGACGGCGTAAAGTCGATTACAGAGGATAAGGTGCTCCTCAGCTCCGGCAGAGAGCTGTCCGCGCAGGCGGTGGTACTCGCCATCGGTGTTGTACCCGAGACCGCCCTTGCAAAAGCGGCGGGACTGGAACTGGGGGAAACAGGCGCCATCAAGGTCACGCCGGATTTCCGCACCAGCGATCCGCATATCTACGCAGTAGGGGATGCCATCGAGGTGTACCAGCGCCTGACCCACAAGTCAGCGAAACTGCCGCTTGCGGGGCCTGCCCTGCGTCAGGCGAGGACAGCGGCCGACGCCATCTATGGGATGCGCGGGACTAACAAAGGTGTGATCGGCTCCTGTGCGGTGAGAGTGTTCAATCTCAACGCAGCCGCTACAGGGCTGAATGAGAAAACCGCAAAGGCCAACCAGATTCCCTGCGACTCGGTCTATACTATGGCCATGGATAAGGTAGGGCTTATGCCCGGCAGCTCCCCTGTTCATTTCAAGCTCGTGTTCGAACTGCCTACCGGAAGGATTCTCGGTGCACAGGCGGTCGGAAAAGGGAATGTGGATAAGCGGATCGATGTCATCGCAACGCTGATTGCCATGAACGGTACACTGGAAGACCTGAAAGAGCTGGAGCTCTGCTATTCGCCTGTATTCGGTACAGCGAGGGATGTGGTCAACCTGGCTGCACTGGTAGGGCTGAACGTCCTCCATGGCGTTTTCCGGCAGGTCCATGTGAGCGAGGTCCGCGATCTGGTGGAAAACCATGCCTGCATCATTGATGTGCGGACACCCGGGGAATTTGAGGCGGGCCATCTGATTGGCGCGGTCAATATCCCTCTGGGCGAGCTGCGGCAGCGGGTTTCGGAAATCCCCAAAGACCGCCCTGTGTATCTGCACTGCCGGACCAGCCAGAGAAGCTATAATGCGATCATGGCGCTGAAAGGCCGCGGATTTGAGAACCTTTTCAATATCTCGGGATCGTTTTTGGGCATCAGCTATTATGAATACTTCACCGATAAGATGACCGGGCGCGACAAGATATTGACAGCATACAATTTCCTGTAATCCCGTCAAAACCACGAAAAACAAGCACTTGTTTTCCGCGGTGGGCGCTTTTGCCCGCCAGCACGCAAAGTGTGCTGGATGCCCCTGTCAATCGAAAGCAAGGCTGCTTAAAGCATCCTCCTGCGGCGGGACCGCCGCAGGCCCGAAAAGGATCCGGAAGATTCTTTTCAGGTGCTTGGATTAGAAGCCACATATCGAAATCGAAAAGAAAGAAGAAGGAGTTTGAGGTATGGAAGGCGTATTTTTTCAAAGTTTCCTAAAGATCAGCGATATAAAGACGATTGTCTTTCTGGCGATTCTGGTTGCCCTGTTCTTCCTGATCCACATTTTGTACCATAAGAAGCACATGGATTTCGCGGTTGTCGTCATGATCGGCACCGGTCTCGGACTTGTACTGGGCCTGGCGATTCAGTTCGTGGCCGGCTTCCCGGATGCCCCGATGGAGGTTGCATTCGTCTCCGAGACCACCACATGGTATGCAATGGTGGGCAACGGTTATATCAATCTCATTAAGATGATCGTTGTACCGCTGGTCATGGTCTCCATCATGCAGGTTATCATCAACATGGAGCAGGGCAAGACCATGGGCCTGCTGGTGAAAAAGACCATCATCGTCACCATGGGGATGGTCGCGATCTCTGCGGTTACCGGAATCGTGATCGGTCTGCTTTTCGGTGTTGGCAAAGGCGGCACCGTGGTTGCGGAAGGCGCTGCGACTGCAAAAGAGATCACCCCGGTGGCAACCACCATCAGAAACCTGGTCCCTGGCAACATTGTAGAGGCAATGGTAAACAGCAACATCATCGGTCTGGTTATCTTCTCTGCGTTCTTCGGCCTGGCAGTTTGGTGGATCAACTACGAGAGCGAAGAGGCTGCAAAGCCGCTGTATGACGCAATCAACGCATCCCATAAAGCCATGATCAATATGGCTCTGCTGATCCTCGATTATATGCCTTGGGCGGTAATGGCTCTGCTGGCGAACACCATCGCACAGAGAGGCCTGTCCTCCATCCTTGAGGTGGGTAAGTTCATCGTCGCGCTTTATCTGGCGGCCGTCATCCAGTTCATTATCCAGCTTGTCCTCCTGATGGTCCACGGCCTGAACCCGGTGACCTATATGAAGAAGTCCTATGCGACGATGCTGATGGCGTTTACTTCGCGCTCGAGCGTTGGCTGTCTCCCCATGACCATCGAGACGCTGACCAAAAAGCTGGGCGTCAACCAGGGTACTGCGAGCTTCGTAGCCGGTTTCGGCACCACTGCTGGTATGCAGGGCTGCGCGGGTATCTTCCCCTCCCTGCTGATCATCTATGTTTGCAACGTGACCGGAACTCCGATTGACATCACCATGATCGTAATGACCATCTTCGTTGTTACCATTGGTTCGCTTGGTATCGCGGGTATCCCCGGAACCGCAACCATGGCAGCATCCGTTGGTCTGTCCGGTGTCGGCATGGGCGCGCAGTTCGCGATGGTAAGCCCCATCCTGGCGATCGACCCCATCATCGACATGCCCAGAACCATGCTCAACGTAACCGGCTCCCTCACCAATGCCCTTGTTGTAGATAAACACATGGGAACGCTGGACGAGTCTGCTTACAATGACATGAGCTTGGCTCTGCAGGGAAAGAAATAACAACAGAAAGTGATGCTTTCACACGCTGAGGCGCCTTAGGGCGCCTCAGTTTTTGGTTTTTGGGGAAAGGAAGCCGCGTGCCCGCTGGGGAGAGGGCGGTTTTTCATGCGGGGAGGGCGGAGATGGCGCCGGTTTCTAACGCTTTCGGGAGCATACGCGTATTTTTTCCGTTTCCTGTATAAACCATCCATTGTCCGGTCAAAGATAGAACCAGCAATATGGAATAGAGGCCACCTGAAGGGGATCAGGACAATTCTTTTCAGACCTGCGGCGAAACCGCCGCAGGCGGCGTTTGAAAAGCGTATCGGGGCATCCAGCGTGCTTTGCTTACCGGTGGCTTTTATCCACGGCTTCAATGCAGGTGGTTGCTTTGAAGTGTTTTGACTGTATGATATGGCCGGAGGGGATCAGATGGAATACAATCCAAGAGAGCGCTGGCGCAGTTTTCTGCTGGCATTCGCGCTGACGCTGCTGCTGCTCGCGCTGATTATGGTGGGGACGGTGATGGCGGTCCAACCGTCGATGCCAAACACGCTCCAGAAGGATTCCGCGGATGGCCAGCAGCTCTCCTACCGCCCCAATGATTCGGATTCGCTCACTGCCGTGGTGATCGGGATGCGGGGCAGTGAACCGGTTGATTTTGTGCTGGTACGGTTTAATCCGCAGTATGGGCAGGTACCGCTTACCATGCTCCCGCCGCAGACACTGGTTCCTCTGGACGGAAAAAACCTGACCCTTGTGCAGGCATTTGAAACCGGAGGCAGCAGAGCGGTCAAGGCCGCGCTCTCTGAGCGGCTGGGAGTGATGGTCGACCGGTATGCGCGGGTCGACGGGGATGCGTTCCAGCGGATTGTTGAAAAGACCGGGTCGGTCGAATTTGAGCTGCCCGAGGATATCTCCTACCGGCGGGACGGTTACTCGATCAACCTTGCGGCAGGCAGCCGGCGTCTGGATGCCCGGGATATGTTCGATCTGTTTGCTTACCCTGCCTTCCGGCGGGATCAGGAGGCCCGATGCGGCCTGCTCGGCAGGATGCTTGCCGCATGGATCAACCAGAATCTTGATGCGGCGGGGGAAGAGCGGTCGTCCAGCCTGTTCAAGCTGACGGTCAACCTTGTGGATACCGACATTTCCTATGCCGATTACGAGCCGCGCCGCCGCGCTGCCAACTTCCTTTCCCAGCTGGACGCGCAGGTTGCGGGGAGCCTGCCGGTTTCCGGGACCTGGCTGGGGGACGGAGCATCATTCGAGCTTTCGGAATCCTACGTCAATCTGGTGCGCCAGTATTTTCAGGCGATTGGTTAACATTAACATTTCCTCAAAATTGGAAGCCGGTCCTCACGGGCTGGCTTCGTCGTTTTGATGGGGACGTTTCCTGCGGGGCCTCCGCCCCGGATGCCTCACAGGGAGCAGCCGTTACAACGTTTGTCTGCGCTCCAGGGGCATATTTGCAGCCTGCGGCTGGCCGACCGGTATCTCGATCTGCACAATATAGTCCTCGATCCGGTCGGTCACGGTTTCGTTGATCCCCATTTCGTAGGAATAACCGGTTAACGACAGCCCCCGCTTCTCCGCATATGCCAGAATTTCCAGATATCGGGCGGGCAGATGTGACCAGTCCCCCTTGAAAAACGCTCTCAAATACGGTCCGGCGGGCTGGATGTGCAGGCCGGCTTTTTGGATGGGGAACGGAATCTCGATAAACAGCTTGGAGTAATCCTCGAAATTGCCGTTGTGCAGGCTGGCGACCGGGATCATCGTCCCGTAGGAAGCGTCGTGCAGGCGGCGGAGCTGATATTTTCTGGTTTCAGCCGTAATCAGTTCCACCTCTTTTTCGAAGGTGATCTCCGGATTGATGTCGACGGTGGCCAGGCAGCGTTCCTCTTTTTCGACAACGCAGATTTCCGACAGGTCGATGTGCAGCAGTGTCCGCATATTTTCCCGGTGGTTGGACAGGGTTTTCCGGACCGCTTTCAGATGGGTGATGCGGCGGTCCAGCTCCGCGAGCCGTTCTCCCAAAAGGCGCTCCAGATTGGCAGCAGAACGCTCCTTCATGAACGACTGGATCTCGCTGATGGGAAGGTCCAGTTCGCGCAGCAGCAGGATGGTTTCCAACAGAGAGCTTTGATGGTAGTTATAATAGCGGTACCCATTTTCCGGGTTGACCGCCGCAGGCCGGAACAGGCCGATCTCATCATACCACATCAGGGTTTTTTTGTTGATCCCATGCAGGGCCGCAAACTGGCCGATGGTAAGCAGTCTGCTTTTTTCATTCATTTTTCAATTCCCCCCTTGACCGTACAGTTGCTGTATCGTTTATGATAAGACATATCACGGGGGAAATCAAGCTGAAAGGGGAAACATCCATGAAAAATCAAAACGGATACCATCGGCCTGTCACACTGGGAAACATCCTGCGGTTTGCGGTTCCAACCATCTCGATGACGGTATTTATGTCCTTTTATACGATGGTTGACGGGCTGTTCGTATCCAACCTGATCGGTACGGACGCGCTGTCGGCCATCAACCTCACCGCACCGGTGATACAGTTTGTGACCGCTATTTCGACCATGCTCGCCACAGGGGGCAGCGCGGTAATTATGAAGAAGATGGGCGAACGGCAGGCACAGGAGGCGAGGGAGGACTTTACCTTCCTGATCCTGGTGAACGTTGTGGTGGGGGCGGCCATGTACCTGCTCGGCTCCCTGTCGGTAGGGCCTCTTTTTGCCGGCGTCAACCTGTCTGCGGCGATCAAGGGCTACTGTGTGGAATACCTGAACCGATATCTGCTGTTTATCGTCCCCATCCTGTTGATGAATCAATTCACCCTCTACATGATTGCAAGCGAAAAGGCGACGCTTTCCCTGGTCTGCTCGGTGACCGGCGGCGTGCTGAACATGGTATTGGACTATCTTTTCCTTGCGGTTTTCGAGATGGGGATCGGTGGTGCAGCGATCGCAACCGGGCTGGGCTATTCGGTGACTGCGGTAGTCGGGCTATTTGTGTTTGCACAGAAAAAGAGCCTCCTGCATTTTCAGAAACCGGTTCTCCGGTGGAGGGTTCTGGCGAGTGCCGCTTCGAATGGATGCTCTGAAATGGCGACTGCGCTTGTAACCGGGATCGTCACCCTGATGTTCAACTGGACCATGCTGAACTATGTGGGGGAAGACGGGGTCGCGGCTGTCACCATTATCATGTATGTCCTGATGTTCGCAAGTTCGCTGTATACGGGTTACTCCTACGGGGTCGCCCCGCTCATCAGCTTTTATTACGGGGAGAAAAATGATGAAAAGCTGAAAAAACTGCTCAGGATCAGTTTCGAGGTGATTGCGGCGATCTCGGTTGTGACGGTGGTTTCCTCTCTGGCGCTCACCAAACCGCTGGTTTCGGTTTTCGCCCGGCCAGACAACCCGGTTTACGATCTCGCGGTCACCGGGAACCGGCTCTGTACACTGGCTCTGTTTTTCATTGGATTCAACATCTTTGCCAGCGGGGCGTTCACAGCGCTGTCCAATGGGGTGGTTTCGGCGGTCCTTGCGTTTTCCAGATCGTTTGTGTTCATGCTGATTGCTATGCTCCTGCTCCCGGTGGTTTTCGGTGTAACCGGAATCTGGCTGGCGACCCCAGTGGCGGAATTGATGGCATTTATCCTGTCTGCGTTCATGTTCTTCAGGTACAAAAACCGGTATTTAGAACCGGCTCCTGAAGCTGCCTGAAGGGATCAGAAAAGGCATACGCGGCGAAAGCTGCGTATGCCTTGTTTATCAAACGGACGGTTCACCACATGGGATGCAGACGCCGTTCCTCCCGGTAGGGGGTGCGGGAGGGATTCCCCTCCGCCAACCAGCACCTGCGGCCGGTCAGGTCATAAACCGCGGACCAGACGGTATCCGCGCCATTTTCCCGGTCGTACTGGCAGAGGAATCCCTGTCCGCCCGACAGCAGATCGAACGCAAATGCCAGAGGATTGTCCGGACGCCTGGAAAATGCCTGTTCGAGCGTCTGGTAACGGTCGAGGCTGAACAGGTCCTCCTGGCTGTTCGGTGCGGGCGGCCGGCCATGACGCATCCGAGGGGAGACGAATCCGTTGGCTGCAAAGACAGCGCCCTCTGCCGGGCCTGGACGGCGTACCTCCAGCCGGTCGCAGTCACATTCCACAACTGCGATTCTCCCGCTGGCATCGGCAAGGGTGATCGTCTGCGCAGAGGCGATCGGCAGCCGTTCAAGTGCGGCGATTGCCTGGTCGGTGGAGCCGCAGGTTTCAAGCAGGCATCTCACCAACATCCCGGCATTCAGGCCCGGCCTGCGTCTGTCCGAATAGACATAGGTCAGCCCCGCCGTCAGGCCGCAGGCGTTCAGACCATCCTCCAGCTCGCTCCAGGCGGTCGTGTTCCCGATAAAAGGATAAGCCCCGTCCAGCGCATAATAAGCGCTGTCGCAGACCGGCTCGATCCAGGTGAAAAAGTCGCTGTTGCGCCCCAAAATGGTGCTCCCATTCTGGGAAAAGGCGAAGCAGGAACAATGGGCATCCGGGGTAAATGCGTACATCGAGAGGAGGAACGCCGCCATCCGATCGAACGGGACCTTCTGTCCGGCGGCAATCCCCCGTATTTCCGAAAGCACCTGCGGAAAATGCCGTTCATAGAGGGGCAGGCAGGCGCGGGAAAAATCCAGCCGCTCCGCCTGATTGGGCGGCAGTTTTGTGAGCAGGCAGACCCCCGCCTGCCGGGCCTGCGCCCCATACTGAAATCCTGCTTCATAATGACTGCCCTGCCAGTTGGAATGTATCATCTTCACACGCTCCCAAATAGAATTTTGGGAATCGACGTCAATCCCTTGCACTGGAAGATAGCAGAATAAAAAATTGCTGTCAAGAGGGAGATTTCTGTTTCCGGCACACATTCTGCGGAAATCGCTCGGACGCCGGGTCTTCCTGAAACTGCACAATCACCTGTTCCAGCCGGGATTCCGCGCAATACAGCCCCCGAACACAGTAAAAATCCTCCGCCCCCTCATTTTTCACCGGGTAGAGCAGTTCCTTGCTGCTCCCGCCCCGGCCAAACAGAACATCTATAACGAGACGGTAGAGAACCCAGTCTTTGGTTGCACCGTCCCGCAGGTTGGCGACCGGCTCCCCCAGCTCCAGCAGGGAGCGGTCGGTCCGGTAATCGTCCCCGGTCGCTTTCCGGAGTTCCAGTTCGAGGTCGTAGTACCGCACCCCGTCGTATTCGATATAGGTCACATGGCTTTGCCCGGCTCCGAAATTGTAACGATAGGCGGATTGATGCGTTTCGATGTAACCATCCTGATTGACAGTACGGATCATTCCGAGCACAAAGGCCGGTATAAGGCAGACCACAGCCCCCAGCGCGATCACACCCCCAGCCAGGACTGCAACCGGCTTTATCATGGGCCGGTTGGCTGCGGACGCCCGCAGCCTGCTGGCCAGCAGCACGAACGTCCCCGCCCCGATGAGAGCAATTCCTGCCAGGAACAGCAGGAGCAAAAAAAGAAGCCCTGCAACGGGTGCCATTCCGATCCCCCCCCCCATTTATCCTAAGATGGCGCTGATATCGTATCCATCTTAACTATATCACAAACACGGCCCTTCCTCAACACAAAAACCTCTTTCAAGCGGATGTTTCACCAAAAGCGACCGGAAGGAATACGATAAGGTAACAAGCAAAAACGGGAGGATTCTTGATATGGAGAACAACAGAAAACCCTTGCATTTTTTTCTGGGAGCAAATACGCCGCAGGGATTTGTTTCCCGGTTTGACCAGCTCGCCAACCCGGCTGAGGGATGGCGGGAATTTGTGCTGAAAGGCGGCCCGGGCACCGGGAAATCCTCGCTGATGCGCAAGGTCGCCGAGCATACTGCCGGCCGGTGCGGGCAGATCGAGCTGATCCATTGCTCCTCAGACGTGGATTCCCTCGACGGCGTTATCCTGCCCGAAATCAAAACTTCGATTGCAGATGGTACGTCACCCCACGTAAGCGCCATGTAAACCCACACTTCCTGCTCCGCGCAGGGCAGAAGCGGTGCGGTTTGCTGCGTTCTTGCAGAATAAACAGTTTCTTCCGCATCTTCTGGGAGGGGGAACCATTGAGTAAGGCATTCGAGGTGGGAACGGCTCTAAGACGGGCAGAACATCTGGATGATGGAGTCCCCGTTGGATACCCTTCGGCAAAGGGCGCTGCGGCAGCGCCGGTACCGGTCAAACAGTGCAAGCGCGCGGTCGACATCCGAGTAGACCTTCCAACAGCCGGTGTATTTACAGTTTTTCCCGCCGTATTTGAGGAAGCCGTAGACATCCTCGGCCGGATACCCCAGAAACAGCCCGATCTCATGTGGGAATCCGTCCCGCTCCCGCAGGCGTGCGGCGAGGGTATCAAGCAGCAGTTCCGCAGGCATCCCCACAGGGTATCCCGCCGCCTGAAGCATTGCTTGTGCCCGGGGGGCGGAGAGCGCCCGCTCCAGACACGCTTCCCGGTAGACAAGCAGGAGCCTGCTGCCCCCACATGCGCAGAGGATGCGGAACCGGAGCCCGCGCGGGTTGAGGACGCGGTTATAGCGCTCGATCTGTGCCGGAAGGTTCGGGTATCTGGTTTGATCGCAGGAAACCAGGCTTGCAGATTTGATTCCTGCCAGCGCTGGAGCACAATGGTAAGCCAGAAGATAGTCAAGCGGTGTTTGCAAAACAGGTCGCCTCCCCAATGGTTAGTTATCGCTAACTAAAAATATATTAGCATAGGCTAACTGAGCTGTCAACCATTTTTTGCGATTTTTTATGGGAATCATCAGTAAAAGGTTGCAAATTTGTCCAAATTTCATAAAAATTATCCGGTTATCACGCATGTTCCTGTCGAATACAAAAAAGTTTTCCCCACAGGCAGCATTTTTATCAAACCCACTTGACAAACTTAGTTAGCAGCGGTAAACTATAGCCAGCTGATTTGGTTAGCGATGCCTAACCTTTGAATTTCAAACTTGGAAGGCGGTTTGGCCGCCTTTCAATCCGAAAGGGTGGTAGCGATTATGCCGTTAACAATGGCACAGTCCGGAACGAGCAATACCGTATGCGGGATTCACGGAAAGGACGAAACCCGCCGTTTTCTGGAAAGCCTTGGCTTTGTGGAGGGCGGATTGGTTACGGTCATTTCCGAGCTGGGCGGGAACCTGATTGTCAATGTCAAGGATACCCGCGTCGCCTTGAGCAAAAGCATGGCAAACCGGATTATGGTCCAATCATTTTTTCAGGAGGGATAGACAGATGAAAACACTCAGACAGGCCCAATGCGGTGAGACGGTCACTGTGACCAGGCTGAATGGGGAAGGGGCACTCAAGCGCCGGATTATGGATATGGGCATCACCAAAGGCACACCGGTTTATATCCGCAAGGTTGCACCGCTGGGGGACCCGGTTGAGGTTACCGTCCGGGGGTATGAGCTTTCGCTGCGCCGCAAGGATGCGGAAACGATTATAGTGGAATCCGCGGCGCTCTAGGGGCAGGCCCCGGATGCGGGATCTATCCTGAAATACGCAGATTTCCCGACTTCAAAGGCCGGAAATGGCCAGCGGGCAGCCCCCGCAGAGGAGGTACTTACAAATGTCAATCAAAATCGCGCTTGCAGGCAATCCCAACTGCGGCAAAACAACCATGTTCAACGATCTGACAGGCTCCAGCCAGTTTGTGGGAAACTGGCCGGGAGTCACCGTCGAAAAAAAGGAAGGGCGGCTCAAAGGGCACAGGGATGTGATCATCACCGACCTGCCGGGCATCTACTCGCTCTCTCCCTATACCCTGGAGGAGGTTGTGACCCGGAACTATCTTATCCAGGAAAAGCCGGATGTGATCCTGAATCTGGTGGATGGATCGAACATTGAGCGCAACCTTTACCTGACCACCCAGCTCACCGAAATGGGGATTCCGGTGGTGATCGCGCTGAACATGATGGATATTGTGCGCAAAAACGGCGACCGGATCGACACCCAAAAGCTCTCGGAGATGCTGGGCTGCGAGGTGGTCGAGACCTCGGCGATCAAGGGGGAAGGCTCCCTGCAGGCGGCAGAACGTGCGGTACAGATTGCGCAGGCAAACGGCGGAACCAGTCCACAGCACACCTTTGGGAAGCAGGTCGAACAGGCCCTCTCTGAGATCACCGGGATCATAGCGGGGGCAGTCCCCGCGGAGGCTGCCCGGTGGTATGCGGTCAAGCTGTTTGAACGGGACAGCAAGGTTCTGGAAGGCTTCCGGTTCAATACCGATGTACAGGACCGCCTGGAAGCAGCTATCAGCGGATGTGAGCAGGCATTGGATGATGATGGGGAAAGCATCATCACCAACGAGCGGTATACCTACATCGGCGGGCTGGTCAACGCCTGTGTCAAAAAGAACCGCACCGGCATGACCACCTCGGACAGGATCGACCGGATTGTGACCAACCGGGTTCTTGCACTTCCGATCTTCGCAGCGGTGATGTTTCTGGTCTACTACCTCTCGATCACGACCATTGGCGGCATCCTCACCGATTTCACCAACGACACCATCTTTGGGGAGTGGGTGTCCCCGTCTGTGGAAGCCGCTCTGGTCAGCGCGGGGGCGAATGAGGTCCTGACCGGCCTGGTGGTGGATGGGATCATCGGCGGAGTTGGTGCGGTGCTGGGATTCGTCCCGCAGATGCTGGTCCTGTTCCTGATGCTCTGCGCACTGGAGGACTGCGGCTATATGGCGCGTATCGCATTTATCATGGACCGAATCTTCCGCCGGTTCGGCCTCTCGGGTAAATCGTTCATCCCGATGCTGATCGGCGCGGGCTGCGGCGTGCCGGGCATCATGGCGTCGCGCACGATCGAGCAGGACCGCGACCGGAAAATGACCATCATGACCACCACCTTTGTCCCCTGCGGTGCAAAGATGCCGATTGTCGCACTGATCGCGGGCGCGCTGTTTGGCGGTGCATGGTGGGTCGCCCCTTCCGCTTATTTCATCGGCGTTGCCGCGATTGTGCTTTCGGGCATCATCCTGAAAAAGACCCGGATGTTCGCCGGGGACCCTGCCCCGTTTGTCATGGAGCTTCCGCAGTACCATATGCCAACCGCTGTCAATATCCTGCGCGGTACTTGGGAGCGCGGCTGGTCGTTCATAAAAAAGGCGGGAACCGTGATCCTTCTTGCGAGCATTTTCGTCTGGTTCACCTCCAGTTTCGGATTTGCCGATGGGTTCGGGCTGGTTGAGGAGATCGACAGTTCCATCCTCGCGTCGATCGGGTCGGTGTTTTCGGTATTCTTTGCGCCGCTCGGCTTTGGCAGCTGGCAGGCATCGGTTGCAACAGTCCTTGGCCTGGTTGCCAAGGAGGAGGTTGTTGGAGCGCTCGGCACCATCTATGCGGTTTCGGGAGAAGCGATCGAGCTGGTTGAAGAGGGGGCTTTCGGTGAGCTGGGCGCGATTGCACAGCATTTTACCGCCCTTTCCGCCTATTCGTTCCTGATGTTTAACCTGCTCTGCGCCCCCTGTTTTGCCGCGATCGGCGCGATCAAACGGGAGATGAACAATGCCCGCTGGACCTGGTTCGCGATCGGGTATCAGACCGTCTTTGCCTATACGATGGCGTTTATGCTCTACCAGTTCGGGCTGGTCTTTACCGGAAACGGCTTTGGCATCGGCTCGGGCGCTGCGCTGGCAATCCTCGCAGGCTACCTCTGGCTGCTTTTCCGCAGGGGGGCCGCAGAAGGATCCCATGCGCGGGGCCACAACCGTCTGGCGGTTGAAAATCAGTAGAAGGCTGAAAAAGAGTCCAAGGAGGTTGAGAAAGGTGATCGACTGGATCATCGGTGGGGTGATCGCACTGGCTGCCGTTCTTGCCGGACGCCACGTCTGGAAGAAATTTAAGAGCGGAGGCTGCGCGGGCGGTTGTGCGGGATGCAGCGGCTGCTGCCATCCGGCATCCCACGATCAAAAGAGCCAAAACACTTAAAAATAGGCAGCTGCTTTCAGGCGGCAGGCAAAAGACCGCCCGCCTGATGCGCTGAATGGCAACGCATACCCCCTGCCCGTATTTTTTCGGACGGGGGGTTCATATTGTACAGGCATCCCTCCATACCCTGTTGCGGAGGGATTTTTCGATGAAAAAAACTGTGTTTCAGGTGCAGGAGGTGTTTGCAAACACCCGGGAATCCGACCGAAAACAGGCATTGAACAGGCTGCTCAACCAGTTACGCACCCCTGTTCCGCCAAAGGAGGATGTGAGATGCTCCAGCCGCGCGCCGCGCTCTACTGCCGTTTAAGCAAAGAGGACGCTGAAAAGCAGCAGGAATCCGAAAGCATCCAGAACCAGAAAGCCCTGCTTCTTGATTATGCCGCGCAGCAGGGATGGCAGGTCTGCGCGGTTTTTTCGGACGAGGATTATTCGGGCGCCGACCGCCGCCGCCCGGGTTTCAACGCAATGCTCCATGCGGCGGAGGCGGGGCGGTTTGAAATCCTGCTCTGCAAAACCCAGTCCAGATTTGCGCGCGATCTCGAGCTGGTCGAGCGGTATATACATGGGCTGTTCCCGCTCTGGGGGATACGGTTTGTCGCGGTGGTGGACAACGAGGACACCGCCCGCAAGGGCAACAAAAAAGCCCGTCAGATCAGCGGGCTGGTGAACGAGTGGTATCTTGAGGACCTGTCGGAAAATGTCCGGGCGGTGCTCGACCTCAAACGGCGCAGCGGGCAGTATATCGGCAGTTTCGCCCCCTACGGCTACCGCAAGGACCCAAGCGACCACAACCGCCTGCTGGTTGACCCGGTGGCCGCCCGAACGGTGCAGGAAATCTTCCGGCTGTTCCTGTCGGGGGACGGAAAGCAGCGGATCGCCCAGAAGCTGAATGCCGCCGGGGTCCTCTGCCCCTCCCGTTACCGTCTGGCGCAGGAGCATCCCGGGCAGGACAGCTCCGAAACGATGTGGAGTGCAACTGCGGTTGGCAGGATTCTGAAAAGCGCGGTTTATGCGGGTGATCTGGTGCAGGGGACCCGACGCAAGCCAAGCTATAAGTCCGACCGGCTGGTTCCGGTCCCAGCCGGACAATGGATTGTTTGTCCGGGCACACACCAGCCGATCGTCTCGAAGGAAACGTTCCAGGCGGTGCAGGATCTGCTGGAGGCCCGCACCCGTTCGACGGGAAGAGGGGAACCGCATCCACTGGCGGGCAGGGTGCGCTGTCTCGACTGCGGAGGGCCGCTGGTCAAGTCATCCGCCGGCTCCGGCAGCTCCAGACGGGACTACCTCCACTGCAAACGCCACATACAGGAGAAAACCGCCTGTTCCCGGCATTCGGTCCGTCTTGACCTGCTGGAACAGGAGATCGCGGGACGGATTCACGCCCGGCTCACCCAGTATCTTTCAGCAGCGGAGATAGCGGACCTCTGCCAAAGCGCGCCAGGACCGCTTCCTGCGTCCGGGCTGCCCCGGCTGTACGCCGCCCTCACTCGTTGTGAACGTGCACTGCATACCCTTTATTTTGACCGCGCAGACGGTATTATAGACCGCGAGCAGTTCGGCCTGCTGAACCGTTCCTGTCTTGCCGAGCGGGAGCAGCTGATCCGAAAGATCGCTGCACTTGCGCCGTCCGAATGCTGCCTATCCCGGCCCACACCAGACGCATTTCCGCTCCGGCCATTCGTTTGGACATTGATCGAGTGGGTTGGGGTTGGGGAACGGGACCCTGTAACCGGAGAGCAGCGGGTTGAAATCCATTGGAATTTTTAGAACGGTGCGATTTTGGATGCCGCCCATCCGCAGCAGGTGCTCTGGCCAGCTCACCATGAGACAGGCTTTCAGTGTGAGAGCAGGCAGAGGATTTTAGCGGGAACGCACGCTTACCCATGTAATCGAGCCTAAATATCCTGGAGCATTCGAGCAGATTGTCGATCTTTCCTCCTGCTGGGACGAACACAGGCTCTATGAGAACCGGCTGGAGCTCATGACCCTTTCGGCAAGAATCAGCCGCTGCCATGAGCACTGCTGCCGGTTCCTTGGAGCCGCCGGGAGCCTACTCGGAGATACATACCGGATCGCGCTTGATGCGACCTCTGCGACCAAGGTGGTCAAAGCGGCCGGACGGATCGCGCAGAACGAATTCCGGCACGCCCCCGGCGGACGGGGAAAGGAGTCAGTGCGGTTCCTCTCTGCGGTGACCAACAAGGGGATCACCCTTTTCAGCGAAACGGCGGACGCGCTCTGCGACCGGATTTACCTTGTGGAGGACGCCTACGGCGCATCCTCACGGCTGTTGCTTAACGCCCTGCGCGCACAGGCGCTCGAATCCGGATTCGACCTTTACACCTGCTACTGTCCGCTTGCCCCATTTGAGAAGCTTGAGCATCTGTTCCTTCCGGAACTGCGGCTGGGCTTTATGACCAAAAGTGAGCATCTCGACCCGCAGATCGAGCCGTATAAGATCATCCGCGCCCGCCGGTTTACCGATGCAGGCGCACTCAAAAAATCCCGGAAGCGGATCGCATTCAACAAAAAAGCGGCTGCACAGATGCTTGATTCGGCAGCGCGCTTGCTCGCGGAGGCGAAATCCCTCCACGACCGGCTCGAGGCTTACTACATCGACGCGATGGACTTCAAAAAGGTGGATGCGGTTTGCAGTGCAACCCTGCAAAAGTACGAACACATCCTCACCAGCTACGGACTATGACCCAAAACAGCCCCATCCATTTGGACGGGGCTGTTTCACAGCGGAAATCAATGCGGCCTGACAGCACGAAGGGCCTGTTTCCTCCGGTAGCTTTGCGCAAACAGGCCCCATAGCGGGATCAGATAGAGATAACAGGAAGTCAGCAGGCTGCCGATGGGCGCGGAGGCCGAAGCGAGCGGGACTGTCCCAGCGATCGACCATGGGATAAGCGGCGCAATGACTACGACAGTATCCTCCAGCGCGATTGCGAAGGTGGGACCATCATCCTCCGGGAAACCGCAGGTCTGGTGCACCAGCATAATTGCCGCTGTCTGGCTGCAAATGATGACGTTTGCGGCGATCGAAGCCCAGAATACCACCGTATAGAGCGAATACCTCCGACGCAGAACACCAATTTTTCCCTTCAAACCGTCCAGCAGCCCCGTTTCCCGAAAAATCCCCGCATAGGAGGAAGAGATGGTCACGATCGCCGCAACATTGACCATCGAGAGGATGCCCCCGCCGTCCATCAGCGCCGCAACCTGCGGGTCGGACGAATGGTAGCCTGCCACCAGAAGCCGGAGAACCGAAAGGGCGTCCATCTTTTGATAGAACAGACAGATAAACAATGCCGCGCCGATGCTTGAGAGCATGGTCAGCCTGATGTTGAGATGGAGCACGGAAAGGACGAGGATCAGCAGCGCTGGCAGAAGGGTCAGCAGGCCGAGGCGGAACGCCGGAGAGAGCGTCTGCTGGACCTGTGCCGAGCTGCCGCTTCCGGAAGGCGCGGAGGAAACCCCAACCGCGGCATAAATCGCACAGCTCATCAGAAACGGGAGTGCCGCGGTGCGCGTCATCCCGCGGATGTTCTGAAAGATGTTCGTTCCGGTCAGCTCCGAGATCAGCAGGGCGCTGGTCGAAATCGGGGAGCAGCGGTCACCGAAGTAGGCCCCGGAAAGGACCGCTCCGCCTGCCCAGACCGGGTCCACCCCCATGGTACGCGCCATAGTCATACAGATGACGCCCATTGTCGCGGCTGTCCCAAAGGCCGTCCCTGTCAGGAACGAAACCAGACAGTTGAGCAGGAACGACATCAGCAGGAAGACCGAAGGACGTATGTAGTCTGCCGCGTGACAGACGATCGTCGGGATGGTGCCTGCGGCCCGCCACAGGGCGGTTAGCATCCCGATCAGCACAAAGGTCATCAGCACGTTTTTTGCGGTGCGGATCCCTGCGGCCGACATCTTGAGGATCGCCGGAACCGAATATTGACGCAGCCGCGCATAGACCGAAAAGATCAGATACCCCACAATCAGCGCGTACAAAATCGGGAGTTTTGCCGCCACGCATCCGATCAGGGTCAATGTGAACAGGGATAGAAAAACAGACTCGAGCATCTCTATCGCCATTTCCTTTCCTTACACAAAGTGTTGTCTGCGTTTTTTCGCCTTGCAGGACGAAAAAATCCCCCGCCTATCCAGCATCCCCGCTTATGAGCGCGGGTTCTTATGTGTCCAGATGCTCCAGCTCTTCCAGCCAGAGCGCGGGAACCGCATCGCTGGGCATCCGCCAGTCGCCGCGCGGCGAGAGGGAGACCGACCCCACCTTTGGCCCGTCGGGCAGGCAGGAACGTTTGAACTGCTGGGCAAAGAACCTGCGGTAAAAGTTTTTGAGCCAGTGGAGGATGGTTTCCCGACTATACGTTCCGGAAAAAGCGTGCTCGGACAGACGGAACACCTTAGCGGGGGAAAAGCCCCAGCGGATCGCGTAATAGAGGAAAAAGTCGTGCAGCTCGTACGGGCCGACAAGGTCCTCGGTCTTTTGCTGGATTTCCCCCTCTTTGGGCGGCAGAAGCTCAGGAGAAACCGGGGTGGCGAGGATGTCGAGCAGAACGCCGCGCAGGGTTTCATCGCCGCACCGCTCCGCTTCGTATGCCACCAGATGCCGCACCAGCGTCTTGGGCACCGCCCCGTTGACTCCGTACATTGACATATGGTCCCCGTTATAGGTCGCCCAGCCGAGCGCAAGTTCCGAAAGGTCCCCTGTGCCGATCACCATACCGTTGGTGCGGTTGGCCATGTCCATCAGGATCTGGGTGCGCTCCCGCGCCTGTGCGTTCTCAAAGGTCACATCCTGTCTGGCGGGATCGTGCCCGATGTCTGCGAAATGCAGGTCGACAGACGCTTTGATGTCAATCTGATGGAGCGTGACCCCCAGCCGCTCACAGAGCTGTTCCGCATTGCCCTTGGTGCGGGCGGTGGTGCCGAAACAGGGCATTGTGACCGCGACCACATCGGTATGTGGGCGGCCCAGCAGGTCGAGCGCGCGTACCGCGACCAACAGGGCGAGAGCGGAGTCCAGCCCCCCTGAAATGCCGACCACAGCGGTCTGTGCATGGGAATGTGCCAGCCGTTTTTTCAGCCCGTGGGACTGTATCTGCAAAATCTCCTCGCAGCAGCGTTCGCGCGCCGCCGGGTCGGACGGTATGAACGGTTTATCCGGGATGCTGCGGGTCAGCCGGGTTTCTGTGGCTGGGAGCGAAAAGGAGGTGTGCAGGATGCCTTCGTCCTGATGCGCCGGGAAGGTGGTCATCCGGCGGCGCTCCCACGCGAGCTTCTGGACATCTATTTCGCTGACCGTCAGGCCGGTGCTGAACCGCCGGCTCTCGGTCAGGATCACACCGTTTTCCGCGATCAGGTTATGCCCGGAAAAGACCACATCGGTGGTCGATTCCCCCTCGCCCGCATCGGCGTAGAGATAGCCGCAGACCAGACGAGCCGCATGTCCGGCAACCAGACTGCGGCGGTAATCCGCCTTTCCGACCGTCTCGTCGCTTGCCGAAAGGTTGACGATCACCGTTGCACCCGCTTTCGCGAGCCGCACCGACGGAGGTTCGGCCGACCAGAGGTCCTCACAGATCTCCACACCAAACCGGAACGCGGGCATGGTTTCGCAGGTAAACACCTGCTGCGCCGAAAAGGGGACACAGTCCTCCTCCTGCGGCAGGCCATCGGATATGGTGATATAGTCATGCAGCCTGCCCCAGCTGGAAGCGGATGCAAACCAGCGCTGTTCGTAAAACTCGCCGTAGTTGGGCAGGTGGGTTTTGGGGACGACCCCGAGGATCAGTCCATTGTGGACCACTGCCGCACAGTTATAGAGTTTGCCCCCTGCGGAAAGCGGCAGGCCCGCGACTGTCACCGTTGCGGGATACGCCCTGCTCGCCTCCCGGAGTGCGAGCAGGGCCTTTTTCGCGCCTTCCAGCAGGGCCGGCTGGAAAAAGAGGTCGCCGCAGGTGTACCCGGTCAGCCCCAGCTCGGGAAGCGCCAGCAGGTGCACCCCCTGTTCCGCCGCCTGCCTGAGCAGCGCAATCGAAGCCTGCGCGTTATAGGCACAGTCAGCGACCCGGATTTCCGGGGTCCCTGCCGCCACTTTTATGAATCCGTCTTTCATTGTAACCTGTCCTTTCCCTCCATTAAACTGATGGTTTTATCTGGCCCGCCTGCCGGCCTGTTTCCGGGGCGGCTTTTTCCGGACCGAGAATCCAAACGTCCCCAGCCGCTCCCCCAGGGCGAAGTATTCCCCATGCGCGTAGGCTGCCAGCCCCGCCCTGGAGAGGTGGAGTTTCCCCTCGCGGTCGACCAGCTGCTCGTCCACATCCACCGCGACGATCTCCGACAGGAACATCTCGTGGCTCCCGAGCGGGAGGATCTGTTTTACCCGGCATTCGAGCGAAAGCGGGCTTTGCTCGATCAGCGGTGCGGAAACCTCCGATGCGGGAACAGGGGTCAGGCCGCAGTGGGCGAACTTGTCTAGTTCACGTCCCGACCGCACCCCGCAGAAGTCCGCAGCGCGCACCAGCCCAACGGTGGTCAGGTTGATGACAAATTCACCCGATTCCCGGATCAGGCCATAGGAGTACCGCTCGGGGCGTACCGAAATATAGGTCATTGCAGGGCGGGTGTTGACGATTCCCGTCCATGCGATGGTCAGCAGATTGGGCGCTTCCACTGTCCCGCAGCTCACCAATGCGGGAGGGGACGGCGCGAGCAGTGCGCCCGGTTTCCAGACCAGCTTTGCCATTGAAACTCTCCCTTTTGTCATTAGAATGTTTGGGCCTTTTTGCCGTATTTCGATTATAGTATACCACGGGCGCCCCCAAACTACAACGCCTTGTGTCCGGACGGTTAAAAACGGCGGGGTGAGGAGCCGCGCGGCAAAAGCTGTGCCGGGTCTGGCATACAGCAACAGAACCTGACCGCCGAAACAGGCGATCAGGTTCTGGAAAATACGGTTTACACCAGACGGTTCTTTTCGGACAGATGCCCGGCCAGGAAATCGAGCAGGTTCTGTGCGGCAACCTCGTTTAACCGGGTAAACGCTTCGTTGGTAAACGAAGCGGTATGCGGTGTCAGCACCGCGTTCGGGCAGCCGGCCAACGGCGAATCGGTGCAGGGCTCGCTGTCGTAGGCATCCACGCCGGCGCCCGCCAGATGCCCGCTCTCCAATGCGGCGCGCAGGGCTTTTGCATCCATCACAGGCCCGCGGGCGGTATTGATGAACACACTGCCCGGCTTCATCTGTGCGAACCGCTCCGCGTTGAACATCCGGCGGGTCTCATCGGTCAGCGGCATATTGGCTGAGACATAGTCACTCTCTGCCAAAAGCTGGTCCAGCGGGGCATAGTGCACCCGATACTGCTCCTCCCACTCGGGACGCGGATGGCGGCAGTAGTAGAGGACCCGCATCCCAAACGGAACCGCACGCAGTGCGACTTCTTTTCCGATCCCGCCGAAACCGACCAGCCCCAGTGTTTTTCCGCTGGTGCCGGACGTATAGTTCCGCTGCCATATCCCCTGCTGCATCTGGGCATTCTGTTCGTGGACGCGGCGTGCAAAATAGAGGACATAGGCCATTACCAGCTCGGCGCAAGCCCCCTCGATTGCCCCCAGTGCGCGGCACACGGTAACCCCGTGATCCCGGCAGGCGTCCAGATCGACCGAATCATAGCCGATCGAACGGCGGGAGATCAGTTTCAGGTTGGGCAGGCGCTCAATCAGCGCGCGCGGATACGGTTCCAGCCCCGAGATGGCAAGGTCGGCGTCTTTCAGGACGTCATACATCGTTTCGACGCTGGTGCTCGTGCTGAATCCCTCGGTGCTGTGGTCCTCGATCGCAAGGCCGGAGCCATTGAGCAGGGAAAGCGGGCGCGGGTCCCCGGTGGAGAAATCCCGGGCGGTAATCACGAGTTTCATGCGCCAGCCCCCTGACCGTTGAGCAGCGCGACCGCAACATCGTTGACATTGGTGCCGGTCGGGCCGGTCATAATCAATCCATCCACCGCTTTCAGGGCGTGGTAAGCGTCGTTCTCGCGCAGGACGCCGAATACGTCGATCCCTTTGGCGCGCAGTGCAGCCCCGGTTTCACCGTCCACATAACCGCCCGCCGCGTCGGTGGGGCCGTCGGTCCCGTCGCTGCCCACCGAAAAGACAGCCGCACCCGTCAGGCCCGCGATGCCCGGTGCAGCCGCGAGTGCCAGCTCCTGATTGCGTCCGCCCAGGCCCTTTCCGGTCAGGTGCACCACCGTTTCACCGCCCGCGATCCACGCCATGCGGCGACCGTCGTCCGCGTGGGTGCGCAGGATATTGGCGAGGAAGCCGCCGGCCTCCCGGGCCTCACAGCTCAGGCGGTCGGTCAGCAGGACCGGCTCATACCCAAGCGCGCGGCACTCCGCTGCCGCCGCGGAACAAAGCTCCCGCACGCTGCCGGTGATCTGGGTGGTTACGTTGTCCAGCGCTTTCGGGGTCTCCTGCCGCAGAAGCTCCATCGCCTTTTCCGAGAAATTGAGGTGGTATTTTTCCACGATCGCAACCGCCTGCTCACAGGTGGAAGCGTCCGGGCAGGCGGGGCCGCTGGCGATCATGTCGAGCGGGTCGCCCAGGATATCGCTCAGGACGATGCTGAACACCTGTGCCGGTGCGCAAAGCTCGGCAAACCGTCCGCCCTTGACCCGGCTGAGCCGTTTACGGATGGTGTTCATCTCAACGATGTCCGCCCCACAGGCGAGCAGCTGGCGGGTGATGTCCTGCAACTCCTCACCCGAAACGAGCGGCTGTTCAAACAGCGCGCTGCCGCCGCCCGAAAGCAGGAAGAGAACCGTGTCCTCGGGTTTCAGGCCCCTGACCAGCTCAAGCGCGTGGCCGGTGGCGGAAAAGCTGCCCTCATCCGGCACCGGATGTCCGCCCTCGTAGCAGTCGACACCGGGGATCTGCCCCATCACATGGTCATATTTGGTGACTACCACACCGCCGTCCACCTGGCCGAGCGCCTGCACTGCGGCATTGGCCATCTGCCAGGCGGCTTTCCCGGCAGCGACCAGCAGGGTTTTACCGCCCCGCGGCTGGTAGGACTTCAATGCGCGCTGCACCGCGGAATCGGGCAGGACGGCTTTCAGGCTGGCGGAGATGATCTTGTCCGCATCGTTGCGCAATGGTTGGTTCATCAGCTTTTCCTCCTGTAAAACCGGCAGGCAGGGAGGAATCCCCGGCCTGCCGGTCGTTGTTATTTGTATTAGCGTACCATGCAGGGGCGCTTGTTGTCAAACTTCCAGCCCGGGATCAGGTACTGCATCCCGATCGCGTCATCACGTGCACCGAGGCAGTTGTCCAGATAGAGCTTGTTCGCTTTCATCACCTGCTCGCGGTCGACCTCAATGCCAAGGCCGCCCTTCTTCGGCAGGTCGATGCATCCATCCACAATCTGCATCGGCTCTTTGGTCAGCCGCTCGCGGCCTTCCTGCCAGATCCAGTGGGTGTCGATGCCGTTCATCTTGCCCGGGATCGCGGCCGCGCACTGGACCACCATTGCCAGCGAGATGTCAAAGTGGTTGTTCGAATGGCAGCCCCACATCATGCCGAAATCGTTGCAGAGCTGGCCCACCCGGACCGAGCCGTTCATCGTCCAGAAATGCGGGTCCGCCAGCGGGATGTCCACGCTGTTGAGCGCGATGCAGTGGCACATCTGGCGCCAGTCGGTGTTGATCATGTTGGTGGCGGTGGGCATACCGCTCGCCTTCTTGAATTCGGCCATGACTTCACGTCCGGAGAACCCGTTCTCCGCACCGCAGGGGTCCTCGCAGTAGGCGAGGACTTCTTTCAGCTGCGGGGCGATCTCGAGCGCTTCCGCAAGGCTCCAGCAGCCGTTCGGATCGAGGTCGACACGCGCCTCGGGGAACGCCGCCTTGATCGCCTGGACCGCTTTCAGTTCCTCCTTGGGCGCGAGGACGCCGCCCTTGAGCTTGAAGTCCACAAATCCGTATTTCTCGTGGGTTGCCTTTGCGAGCGCAACGATCGCTTCGGGGGTCATTGCCTCCTCATGGCGCAGGCGGTACCAGTCGCATTCGGCGTCCGGCTCCTCCTCGTAGGGAAGATCGGTCTTCTTGCGGTCGCCCACATAGAAGAGGTAGGACAGGAACTGCACCCGATCCCGCTGGATGCCGTCACCCATCAGTGCGGCTGCCGGGACGTCGAGGAATTTGCCCAGCAGGTCGAGCAGAGGCGCTTCGATCGCGGTGACCACATGTACGCCGGTGCGCAGGTCGAAGGTTTGCAGGCCGCGCACATCGTCCTTGATGTTTGCATCCAGCCATGCGCGTACTTTGTTCAGCGTCTGCTTATAGTCGGCGATGCTGGTGCCGATCACGAGGTCTTTCACCGCTTCAAGCGCGTTGGTGATCTTCTGGCCGCCCGGCACCTCGCCCACGCCCTCGACCCCGTTGGAGTCGGTGAGGATCACGATGTTGCGGGTAAAATAGGGGGCATGCGCGCCCGAAAGGTTCAGTTCCATGCAGTCATGGCCTGCGACCGGATAAACTTCCATTTTGGCAACGGTTGGGATCATAAGGTCATTTCTCCTTTTCAAAAAAGATGCACGATTTCAGATCAGATTCATGTCAACAAGCACCTGACGCAGCTTTTCCTTCTCGTCGGGGCGCAGCTCGGCGATCGGCTCGAGGCATTTTCCGACCGGGATCCCCTGCAGGACAAGCCCCTCTTTGATTACCTCGGGGAAGGTACCCATGCCGCAGGCGATGCGCAGCGGAGCGAGGCGGTACTGGGCTTCCAGAGCGCCCTTCCAGTCCCCGTCCATAAACTTGTCATAGATATCGGCAACCACACGGGGCGCCACATTTGCGCAGGATGCCACCGCGCCCGAGCAGCCATAGTGCAGCGCGGCATAGATGAGGGTATCGCGGCCCATCATGACGTTGAAATGGTCGCGCTCTTCCATCGTCAGGCGCAGATATTCACCGGTATTGGTCATGTCGCCGGTGGAATCCTTCACGCCGATGATGTTGCCGCAGTCCTTCGCCAGACGCGCAGCAGTCGCGGGGGTGATGGTTACATTGGTTTTGGGCAGGTTGTTATACATAATGACCGGCATGGTGGTGCTGTCGGCAATCGTCTTATAGTAGGCATACAGCTCATCCTGAGTCTGGCTGACGAACATCGGCGTCAGAACGCTGACGGCATCATATCCACCGACCCCTTCCACCAGCTTGATCAGCCGCACAACCTCGCGGGTGGTGATATGGCTGCATCCTGCAATCAGCTGGATGGGTTTGCCGTACCGGTTGGTTTTGCCGGCCACAGCATCGCGCACTGTTTCGAGCGCCTTGACGTATTCCTCATCCGAGACAGCATAAAATTCCCCGGTGGTGCCAAAGGGGAACAGGCCATGGACACCGTTGTCAACCAGATGGACAGCCATCTTGGCAAGCGCGGGATAATCAATGCGTCCGTTTTCATCAAACGGGGTGATGATAGGCGGGATAATGCCATAAGGTTTGTACATGATAGGATGCCCTCCTTAATGATGGCCGCAGACAGAAGCGGCCTTCGCGGTTTTCAGCATCGGCCTGACAGTGCCGGCTCAGGATTTGTGTCGAATCCGTCTTTTAGTGTAAAGATTTCGTGCGCCGGATACAATAGGCAAAACCACGAAACGCGCAGCAGTTCCCTGTCCAATCTGTTGAAATTTCAAAATTAGAAACAATATTTTTCATTTCTGAAAAATTTATCTCACTTTTTTGCCGTCAGTGACTGCGCACATCGCAGGATATAGTCCAATTCGGGCAAGGGGTCGAATTGCAGAAGCGCGGCGGTAGGCGCGCTTTTCATCGAGACCGGGCGCGCCAGGAACCGGTCCCGCAGAAAGACGGTCAGCGTGTCCCCCTGCAATGAGAACGCCGCTTTGCCGGGCGTATAACCCGCCAGCTCGCCCGCTTTGCGGAGCAGCTTCCCGGGAGGCTCCCCTGCCGCACGATAGAACACCCATCGGTCGTCCAGCGTCCCGGCAGGCTCAAGGGATGACTGGGCGGCATAAAAATCCTGCCGGATCGGGGTGGGGATCGCGTCGGGGTCGAGCAGCCGCCAGTCCGCGCCGGTATCGGCGGGAAGCTGAAGCCGGACCCATACGCCGCAGGTGAAGTGCACCCGTTTGCGGCCGTTTTTCACCAAATGGAATGTCTGCCCGAAGGTGGCGTCGCAGACCGACACCGGCATCCCGCCGAGCGTCCCGGTGATCCCCTGCGCCAACAGGCAGCAGCCCTCTGTTTCGTCGAACGGCATCAGTTGTGCGGCGCGCACCGCGCGCGGGGTGACCGTCCCCCCGCCCCGCTCCTCCGGCGGTTCCGCGCCCAGCTTCTGGCAGACGGTGGATTCCAGATTGGCGCGGATCAGCTCGCGCAGATACTGCTTCTGGCGGCGGCGCAGATAGAAAAGCTGGTAGGCGACCGCCGTTCCCAGCAGCAGGAGGGTGAGCGTCCGGTTGAAAAAGGCGCAGATTGCCGCAGCGCCCAGAAGCGGCAGAAAGGCCAGTACACACATCCGATAGCGGCGGTACTGCCGGCAGAGTTCCTGGAGCGTTTTTTCCATAGTGGTATGTTCCTTTCCTTATTAAGGACCCGTATTCGCGACCATTCGGCACGATCTGAGAGGGCCTTTTTCCGGCCTGCTGTGCCGAAAAATCCTGTAATACACAAAGGATTGTCTGCATTTTTTCGCCTTGCAGGGCAGCAAAATCCCTCGCACATCCAGCATCCCCTGATTACAAATACAGGCTCTAATAATAAACAGTTTGAGCCTAAGATTACAGAATCAGGTCTGCATTTGTAAACTGGTAAAGTGCATAAGAATGCATTTTTATTTTTGTCAAAATCTAAAACTGGAAACCCATCTATCCATATCTCAAGTAAAATAGGGATAAAAACGAAATATAAATTTCACAAAAAATCAAGGAAGATTTCAATTTGTGAAAAATTGGAGAGGATGAAAAATTTGGAGCCTTGTTTTTTCTTTTTTGTCAATAGAAACTTTACAAAAAGTTTGTTATTCTTTAATCACAGCGGTCGGGCAGTGTCGATTCCTACCGTATGGATCAAACACTTTATGAAAAGAAGAAGGAGAAACTTTATGAAACTGAAAAAATTTGTCTCTCTGCTGCTTTCCGGCGCGATGGCGCTCTCTATGGCGGCCTGCACAGTAGGCGGCGGCTCCAACAGCACAGCACCCGCTGCTTCGGGCGGCGATTCCAGCGCCCCTGCGGCAGCGGCTCCGGCTGGCGCGGGTGCGAGCAGCCTGAAAGGGCAGAACGTCCGCGTGGTTATCGGCTCCACCTCCACCTCCGGCGACTCCTACATGATCGCCGACCTGGTCACCCGTTACCTTTCGGCTGAGATGGGCTTCAACGGCAAGGTCGACGCGATTGGAAACGCGGCCGCGCTTGACGAGATTGCCAACGCCAAGGGAGACGGAAAAACAGTCATGATGTTCCACGACATGACCTTCCTGAGCGTCCTGTTCGGCTCGGTTTCCGAGGACTACGCGCTCGAGACAATGACTGTCGGCCCGCGCATTGGGCAGAACCCGGGCGGCTGCTTCGGCGCTGCGGCGGAATCCCCCTACGCCAAGCTGAGCGAGGTCACCCAGTACCTGATCGACAACCCGGATAAGACCGTTTCGTTCAATATTGAGTCGGGCGCAACCTCCCACCTCTGCTTCGCGGCCTACTATCTCTATGTGCAGGAAACCCATGGTGACGAGGTTGCCGGACGGATCAAAGCGATCGTTGGCGGCACCACCGCTGAGAAGCTCCAGCGCCTGTGGGACCGCAATGCGGATGTCATCTATGGCGATACCTCCGCGTTTGCCCAGTACACCGAGGACGGCGTACAGGATCAGCTCAAGATGACCATGTTCGGTTCGTGCGGCACTGTCAACGGTGTTGAGATCGATTCGATGGCGGATGATGGCGTCACCTTCAACGGCGCTCCGTTCGACTTTGCGAAGGACTTCGCAATGTACTTCCCGAAGGATATGGACGCTTCGGTTCTGGCCGAGTATGAAGCGGCGATGAAGAAGGTCACCGAGGATCCCCAGTTCCAGGCGGATATGGCGAAACTCTTCTACAACACCCTGAGCGCTGACGAGGTTGGCGTGGAGGCTTCCCAGAAGTTCATCTACGACAAACGCGAGATGTGCTCCGAGCTGATCGAGCGCAGCCCCAGCCTTGACTCCCTGACCTGATTATTCCGGATTCCCGGCGCGGGCGTGCAGTTCTGCGCGCCCGCACTTTCTAGGCCCTGTTTGGAAACTGTTCTGTAATCTTAAAGATTTACTCGGTTTTTTGAAAAAATCGCGGGGTCAGGGGGCAGGGCCCCCGCCGCTAGAATCCATCGCCAAAGGAGTGTTTTCATGATTCAGGTAGTGTACTCAACCGAACACTGGATCGTCCCGATCATCACGATGGGGGTCCTTGTGGTTCTGCTTGCCGCCATTATCCTCACCGAGGGCCGCGCCCGCGTGCAGGAGGGCAAGCCGTTCTTCCAGAAGCCCGGCAGGTTCTTTCTCGAGAACTATGACAAGATGAAGCTGTGGGGCACGCTGCTCCTGTTTGCAGGCTACATCTTTGCGCTGGACGTCATCGGCTTTACGGTGACCAGTCTGATCTTTGTTTTCCTCTTCAATGTGCTTTACACCGGCACCAGCAAAAAGGCGCTGATCGGCAGCGCGGTCATTGCGGTGGTTGCCTCGCTGCTCATCAGCGTGATGTTCGGCATCGTGTTCAATATCACACTTCCAAGCGGGATGTGCTCGATCACCTTTGCCGACTTCGGCTTTACGATTTATTAAGAAGGGCTGGTGAACTGAATGTTGCCTTTTACCATTGGCATTTCGCAGATTCTGGTCGCCGCGATGGGCGTCGTTGTCGGCATCATATTCGGCGCGATCCCCGGCATGACCGCCACCATGGCGGTTGCAGTGTTCCTGCCGCTGACCTATGCCTATGACCTCGAAACCGCTCTTTACCTGCTGCTTGGCCTCTATGTCGGCGGTATCTCGGGCGGTCTGATTCCCGCAATCCTCATCAACATCCCCGGCACGCCGTCCTCGATCACCACCACCTTCGACGGCTACCCGATGGCCAAACGCGGCGCAGGCGAGCGCGCCCTCAAGGTTGGTATCGTCTCCAGCTTTGTCGGCGGCATCATCTCCCTGATCGCGCTGGCCCTTTTCACCCCGCTGCTTTCCGCCGCGGCGCTGAAATTCTCCTCAGTTGAAAAATTCCTCATCATCCTCTTTGCACTCACCGTTATTGCGGCGCTCTCCAAAGGGCAGATGCTGCGCGGCATCTTTGCGGGCTTCTTCGGTGTTCTCATCAGCCTGATGGGGATGTTCAGCGTCAACAACGCTTACCGGATGGTCCCCGACTTCATGCGGAGCAAGATGCAGGACGGGTTCCAGCTGCTCCCGGTCCTGATCGGCCTGTTCGCGATCTCCCAGATCTTCGAAGAGGCGGAAGAGGGGATGCGGTTTAAGGTCGAGAAGATGGATAACGGCACCTCTTCGACCGAGAAGTTCTCGTTCGCCGACTTCAAGGGGCAGGGGGTCAACCTGATCCGTTCCTCGCTGATCGGCACCTTTATGGGCGTTCTGCCGGGCGTCGGCGGTTCGGCTGCTTCGATCCTCGCCTATGCACAGGCCAAAAACTTCTCCAAGCATCCGGAACTGCTCGGCACCGGTGCCGCGGAAGGTCTGGTTGCTTCCGAGGCCTCCAACAACGGCCTGACCGGCGGTGCGCTGATCCCGCTGCTCTCGCTGGGCATCCCGGGCGACTCGACCACTGCGGTCCTCATCTCGGCGTTCATGCTTCAGGGTATCCAGGTTGGCCCGCTCTTCATCACCCAGAACCCCAATACCTGGAATACCATCCTTGTGGCGCTGCTGCTCTGCAATATCATCATGTTTGTCTGCATGTTCTACCCGATCAAGTGGATCAGCAAGATCATCTATATCCCGCGCCAGCGGCTCTATCCGGTTATCATCATGATCTGCATTGTCGGTGCTTATGCCACCAAGAATGGCCGTATCTTCGATGTCTGGGCGCTGCTCATTTTCGGTATTGTCGGATACATCTTCGGCAAGATCAAGATTCCCGCGTCCTGCTTCCTGATTGGATTCATCCTCGGCAAAGACCTCGAAAACTATTTCATCCAGTCGATCAGCGCGTCGGGCGGTAGCCTGATGGTCTTTTTCAGCCGCCCGATCGGCTGGTTCATCTGGCTGCTGATTGTCGCATCGGTCGCCTACGCGCTGTGGGACAATGCCAAAGACAAAAAGAAAAAAGCCGCCGAAGCGGCGCAGTAAACGGGGGGTTCGATTATGAGTGCTCCGCTTGTCATTAAAGTGACTGACAAAGACAATGTCGCGATTGCCGTTCAGGATATCGCGGCTGATACCCTGGTCCTGCCGGGCCTGACCGCCCGTGAGCCGATCCCGCAGGCGCATAAAATCGCCCTGACAGATATTCCAAAGGGTGGAGAGATCATCCGCTATGGGGTGGTTTTGGGATATGCAAAGGATGCAATCCCAATGGGGAGCTGGATCAATGAGCATATGCTCGACCTGCCCGAAAGCCCCGCGCTGGACAACATGCCATTCGGCACAAATCTTGTCCCGGTCGAGGACCTGCCCGACCCGCCGCGTAAAACCTGGATGGGCTACCGCAACAAAACCGGCCCTGCCGGCACCCGTAACCTGTTGGGTATCGTGACCACTGTGCAGTGTGCGGCAGGCGTGGTGCGGGTAGCGGTCGAGCGGATCAAGAAGGAACTGCTTCCCAAATACCCCCATGTGGATGGGGTGGTTGCGATCAACCATCCCTACGGCTGCGGCGTTGCGATCAACGCGCCGATGGCGGTTATCCCGATCCGCGCGATCACCAATGTGATCCGCCATCCGAATTTCGGCGGCGAGATCATGGTGGTGGGGCTGGGATGCGAAAAGCTGACCTACGACCGGGTACTCCCGCCCGAGGACATCACCCCCGAAAACTGCCTGACCCTACAGGACTGGAAGGGCCATGATGCCATGATGCAGGCGATCCTGGACATGGCGGAAACCAAGCTGAAAAAGCTCGATCAGCGGCGGCGCGAGGAGCTGCCCCTGTCCGAGCTGCTCATTGGGATGCAGTGCGGCGGCAGCGATGCGTTCAGCGGCCTGACTGCCAACCCGAGCGCGGGTTACGCGGCCGACCTGCTGGTCAAGGGCGGCGGTACGGTGATGTTCAGTGAGGTCACCGAGGTGCGTGACGGCGTACATATGCTCGCCGCGCGCTGCCCGGACGCACATACCCGCGACCGTCTGGCCGAAGAGATGAAATGGTATGACGACTATCTCGACGCGGGCGGCGTGGACCGCGACGCCAACCCCACCCCCGGCAACAAGAAGGGCGGCCTGGCGAACATTGTCGAGAAGGCCATGGGCTCGATCGCCAAGAGCGGCACCAGCCCGATCGTCGAGGTGCTTTCCCCCGCCGAAAAGCCCACAAAGCATGGCCTGATCTACGCCGCCACCCCGGCGAGCGATATTGTCTGCGGGCCGAGCCAGGTGGCGAGCGGGATTGGGCTCCAGGTCTTTATGACCGGGCGCGGCACCCCGTATGGCCTGGATGTGGCTCCGGTCATCAAGGTATGCAGCCGTAACGAGATGAAGGACCACTGGTTCGATCTGATCGATGTTTCAGCAGGGCCGGTTGCTACCGGCGAAGCGACCATCGCCGAGGTCGGCACCGAGATCTTCAACCTGATTCTGGATGTCGCAAGCGGTGTCAAGGAGCCTTACTCGGATCAGTACGGCTTCCACAACGATATGTGCATCTTTAACCCTGCGCCGATCACCTGACGTAACACAGCCCCGTCCAGCTCTGCGCAGGGCGGGGCATTTTTTCCGGAAAGGTCGTCGAATCGTTTGGAACAGTTTTTCCGCATGGCCGAAATCCAGTCGGTGCTCTTCCTCTATATGCTCATCGGCTGGATCTGCCGCAAAACCGATCTGGTCAAGGCAGCCGCCCAGCCCAGCTTCACCAACTTCCTGCTTTATGTCTCGATCCCCTGCATGGTGTTCCAGTCGTTTGACATGGAATTCACCATGGAGACGCTCTACCGGGGCGCTTCGGTGCTCACGATTGCCACGATTTCCGCACTGGTCTCACTCGTGTTCGGCAGGTATGCCTACAACTGGTGCAACCCAAGGGAAAAATGCATCATGAAATATGGCACCCTTGTCAGCAATTCGGGTTTCGCGGGCTTGCCGGTCATACAGGATGCCTATGGTCAGGATGGACTCTTCCTGGGCAGCCTGTTCATCATCCCCAACCGGATCATGATGTGGTCGGCTGGCATCAGCCTGTTCACCGATGCGCCGCTGAAACAGCGGATCAAAAATGTCATGCTCAACCCGGGGATCATCGCGGTCGAGCTGGGCGTGCTGCGGATGCTCTTTCAGCCTGCGATTCCCCAGCAGCTGAACAAGGCGCTTTCGGCTCTGGGGGCGATGAGCACCCCGCTGGGCATGGTGATTATCGGCATGATCCTGTCGGGCGTCAGCCCCCGTACGGTGCTCGACAAAAAGGCATTTATTCTGGTTGCGGTGCGGCAGTTCCTGTTCCCGCTGGGAACACTGGCGATCCTGCGCCTGCTTGGGACCGATCTGCTCACCCTCCAGATCTCGGTGGTTCTCACCGGTATGCCGGTCGGCAGTTCTACCGCTTTCCTCGCCGACAAGTATGGGGCGGATGCGGTGTTTGCCTCCAAGTGCGTCTTTATCTCGACACTGACCAGCCTCATCACGATCCCGATTCTGACCATATTTTTTTAAAAGCTGCCTGAAAAAGGCAGTAAAGCGGTTCTTCTGCCTTAGCACTTCAAAATACGTGACACGGTTCGCAGCAGGGAAGCAGCCAGGGGTGGCTGGGACTAGGACAGCAGAAATCATGCTCCTTGACCACACTTCCGGGCGCAAGATGCCCGCCTCGGTGTGTCTCGGTTCCGTTCCAAAGCCCCCTGCAAACTGGCTCACAGGTTCTGGATCGGCGCTCCCTATCCCGGCAGTCAGGGTGCATTTACCCGCTCCGCCGAACCCGTTGCAATCTTCACAGAATCTGTTTATACCGAGTCAAAAGTTTCGTCCACCTTTTCAAAGGTGGCGGGGTCGAGGGGCAGTGAGGCAACGGAAGTTTGGATTCCAGACCAAACTTCCGGGGCGCAAGCGCCCTTCTTCGGGGGTCTTCTCGGGCTTTCAGCCCGAAGCGCGCTTCGCGCGACGCCCCCTCAGTTTGCCTTGCGGGCTAGGGGTCGGCGACCCCTCCCCGCAGGCCCCACCCCGATGGGGCAAAGTGCGCTTTTTACCTGTTCTTTATCCAAAAGTTTCGTCCACCTTTTCAAAGGTGGCGGGGTCGAGGGGCGGAGCCCTCGCTGCCGCGCGTACGCGGTGGGACAAAACGCGAAAGGAAGATTTTTCACATGGAAAAGATCGTATTGGATACCGCAATCAAATTCGGCGCTGGACGCTATCGCCAGGGCACCGGGATTCTGGAGATCTGCGGAGAAGAAATCTCCAAATTCGGTAAAAAAGCGTTTATCGTTGCGGGCGTCCGCGCATGGGAGGCTGTGAAAGACCGCCTTCTCCCCGGCTTTCAGCAGGCGGGGCTGGACTATGTGCTCGTGTTTTATTCCGGCCAGTGCAGCTATGAAGCCGCAGAGGAGTATGCCAAAAAATGCAAAGACGCGGGCTGTGACGAGGTGGTCGGCGTGGGTGGAGGCCGGATTATGGACTTTTCCAAGGCGGTCGCTGAGTATGCCGGCCTGGGTACGGTGAACATCCCCACCAGCATCTCGACCTGTGCGCCGTTCACCTGCATGAGCGTCATGTATACTCCCGCCGGTGCGAAAAAAGACTGCTGGCGCTACAGCCACGAGCTGGATGCGGTCCTGATGGACATGGAGGTCATCGCCAACTGCCCCATCCGCTACACCGCTGCCGGCATCCTCGACGCGATGGCCAAGCGGATCGAGATTCAGAACGGCAAGCCGGTCATGACGCTCGACGAAAACCAGATCAACCTGTTCAGCGCTTTTCGGATGGCGCAGTATACCTATGAAGTACTTGAGCAGTACGGCCCGCAGGCGATCGAGGATAACCGCCGGCATAAGGTCACCAAGGCGCTGGAGGACGTAGCGTTTATCGCTGTCGCGCTCACCGGTGTGATCGCCAATATCACCCACAGCTTCAGTCAAAGTGCGATTGCCCATTCGATGTATGACGGGGTACGCACCCACTTCACCAACGAGGCTGCTGGTGCGCTGCATGGTGAGATCGTAGCGGTCGGGCTGTTTGCCCAGCTCCATTACAACCAGCTCGGCGCCGAGCGCGACGCCCTCAAGGAGTTCATGCGCGGCATGGATATGCCTCTGACCCTTCAGGAGCTTGGCGTCCCCGCGACCGGGCAGAACCTCAGGATACTCGAGGACTACCTCATTGACTCCCCCTATGTCGCCCCGGGGGAGGAAAGCCTGGCACTGCTGCACGAGGCAGTCCGGCAGATGTGCTGACCCTTTTTCCATACAGTATCGTTTCCAGGCAACCACTTCGATTGTAAAAATTGGTATGGCAAACGCGAAATGCGGGAGCGCAGCCGTTTTGATACTCTCTACAAGATCAAAAAGGAGCGTTCAACCATGAATTACGAAAAAGAGTTTGAACTGAAAGACCCCAGCTACCGCAGCAGCACATTGACCAACGGGCTGGCCCGCAGCGGGCAGCGCGCCCTGCTCTATGCCACCGGCATGGACGAGGAGGACCTGAAAAAGCCGTTTGTAGCGGTTATCGGCTCCTTCAGCGAGATGGTCCCCGGTCATGCCCATCTGCGCGAGCTGGCGGACTATGTCTGCCAGGGGGTCATTGAAGCGGGCGGAGTCCCCCGCCGCAGCGAGACCATCGCGATCTGTGACGGCCTCTGCCAGGGCCACAAGGGGATGCGTTATCCGCTCGCAAGCCGCGACCTGATCGCTGATTCGATCGAGATGGTGGTCGAAGCCCATCACTTTGACGCGATGGTCCTGCTGCCCGGCTGCGACAAGATCATCCCCGGGATGCTGATGGCTGCAGCCCGGCTGGATATCCCGGCGGTCGTCGTCCCCGGAGGACCGATGCTGCCCGGCAATGTGGGCGGCAACCCGCTTTTCTGCTCGAGCGAGCTGAGGGAGTTCCCTGGCCGGGTGGAAGCGGGCATCATCACCCCGGACTATATGAAAGAGGCAGAAAAAGCGACCCTTCCAACCGTCGGGAGCTGTGCGCATCTGGGCACCGCCAATTCGATGTGTATGCTCAGCGAGGTGCTCGGCATGGCGCTGCCCGGCGCAGGCACCGCACCGGCGGTCTCGAATAAGCGCAAACGGATCGCCAAGGCGAGCGGACGCGCGGTTATGCAGCTGCTGCGGGAGGGGATCACCCCGCGTAAAATCCTGACCCGCGAGGCCCTGCTCAACGGTGTTGCCGGCGCAATGGCGACTGGATCTTCGACCAATCTGGTGCTCCATCTGATGGCGCTTGCCCATGAGGCAGGCGTGGAACTGAATCTCTCGGATTTCGACCGGATCAGCCGGGAAGTGCCGTTCGTCTGCAACCTCCAGCCTTCGGGGAAATACCCGATTGTATCGCTCGACGCGAGCGGCGGTATCCCCGCAGTGCTCAAGACGGTGGAACCTCGCTTGCACCGCGAGGTGATGACAGTGGCCGGAAAAACGCTGGGCGAACTGCTGGATGGATATACCGCCAATCCCGATGACGTGCTCAAGACGCTCGAAGCCCCACAGAAGCCGGAAGGCGGCATTGCGGTGCTTTACGGCAGCCTTGCACCGCGCGGTGCGGTGGTAAAACAGTCGGGCGTGCGGGAGTCGATGGCGCACTTTACCGGTAAGGCCCGGGTATTTAACTCGATGGAAGAGGCGGATGCCGCTGTCAGCGCCGGGACGATCGAAAAGGGCACCGTCATTGTGATCCGGTACGAAGGCCCCAAGGGAGGCCCTGGGATGCGTGAGATGCTTTCCACCACCGCGCTCATCATGGGGCGCGGCATGGATGAAGACGTTGCGCTTGTGACCGACGGGCGGTTCTCGGGGGCGACGCATGGCCCCTGCATCGGGCATATTTCTCCCGAAGCGGCGGCAGGCGGCCCGATCGCCTTTGTGCAGGATGGTGACGAGATCGAGATTGACATCCATGCCCGCACACTCGAACTGCATGTCCCCGCAGAAGAGCTGGAGCGGCGCAAAGAGGGCTGGCAGCCGCTGCGGAAACCCCGTCTCCCTGCGCTGGCGAAATATGCCGCATTGGTCAGCTCGGCTGATACCGGGGCGATTCTGGATACAGCCTCCCTTGGATAAGGCAAAGGGTACAGCCGGCATAGGTTTCTCTGATCATATCGCTCCCCCTTCCCATATCGTATAGATATGACAACAGGCGTCCGGCATAAATGGCCGGACGCCTGTTGATTTTTTAAAAATGCGAATCTGGCTCTAACGAGCCTGCTCCGCCCATGAGCGCGGTCAGTTCGCTGATCCGTTCCAGCGGGAACGGCGGTTCGGCCAGCGGTTTCATGGCAATCGACATCAGCTTCATCGGGTTGTCGTCCGCGGCAGCGCGGTTGGAACTGAGCTTCCCGCAGCGGCGGCACCTGTGGATGATTGCCCATTCGCCGCCCTTGCGTACCCACACACCGATCGGCTCCATGATGCCGCCGCATTCGGATGCGCGGTCTCCGGGCAGTTCGTCCACATGCAGGCTGGATAGGCAGTTGGGGCAGTGGTTGCGGTGGTCGCTCCCTGCGCCTGCCGCAACGACCGGACGTCCGCAGACTTTACAGGTAAAGCTGTCGTGACACGCGTGCGTTTTATAATATCCCTTTTGTTTTTGGATTCGTTTCTGTTCGCGATTCATAAGCTCCTCCGAAAAGTATGTTTTTTCACATCCTTCCGGGAGGTTGATAACCAAAGGTGCACTCCATACACCGGCGGGCTTATGCCCGCGGCTTTCAATGCGGGGTGGCACTGAAGCCGTTTGACGATATCGTCAAAACGCTGAAATACGAGTACTTCGATTCTAACAGCAAACCTCCCGGCTTTCTGCTATTACCGATGCAGCATATTTTTTCTGTTTTTTCATAACGCAAAGATTCCTTTCCGATTGTCAATAGTTCCAATAGCTGTCCGGCATCTCCCGGTCGAGCCGGCTGGAGACAGCATGGTCCGGATCCAGGCCAGCCTGCTTTGCCTCTTCGCGGGTATATTCCCTGTCGCTTCCGTCAAATTTATAGACGGTATGCCGCTCCCGCCAGTTGTCGCGTTTCTGCTGGTAGCGTTCGGCTTTGCGATCTTCGGCGCGCTCCCGGGACTCCTGCGAAGCCTTGTAGACGCTGTATCCGCCGTTGTAGAGGTAACAGCTGTCAAAACAGACCTCATAGTCGGTGCCGTAGTTCTGCGCGTTGAGCGCAAGCCAGGCAGGGGTCAGCGCGCTCTCGGAGAACTCCACCGATGCGATCTGGAGGTTGTCCAGATAGTAGTAGACCAACCCGTCGTTTGCCTTAACCAGCAGGGTGTGCCAGCCTTCCTCGAGCTCAAGCGAGAGATACTCCTGGTCTTTGGTATCGTAATACCGGCTTGTGGTTGACCATCCGGACTTGATTGCGGGATTGGCGTACTGAACCGCCAGAGAGCCGGACCCGTTGGTCACGACCGCCATCCCGGGCATCACGTCGGAGTTGCCGCCGTACACATCCACCCGGAACTCCGCGCGGCGGCGTCCGGGGTTGCCCTCGACCCATGACTCGTCGATCTTGATCTTGGCGGCTGCGGTCCAGACCGCTCCCGGTGTCTTGTTGACAGCCATCCTGCGGCCCTGTAAGGCGTAATAGTTCCCCTGCATATCGGCAGGCCGGTTGGAGGTGGCTCCCTCCCGCCCGACGCTCAGGTAGAGCTTGCCGTTTGCATAGTCGAACCCCTCCGGCTCATAGCGGTCGGTCTGCCAGTAATCGGCGTTCGCGCGGTTGGAGAACCCGTCTCCGGTGAGCAGGGTCGCCGCGGAAACCGGCGCCGAAAGCGCGGCTGTCAGCGCGAGCGCAAGCCCCAAAATGCGGGCAGTCTTTTTCATAAGTCGTTCCTCCCTTGGCCGTTTGTGTGCGATGGGGTTCCGCTGCGTACGCACAGCGGCGGGGGTTCTGCCCCTTGACCCCGCAGCCTCTGAAAAGGCTGGCAAAACGCTTTGTTCACGAAAGTGAAGGCTCCGGTTCCAGTATACCAACAGCAGAGCAAAAAAGCAAGCAAAGAGAGGTAAAAAAACGGCCTCATCCGGCCGTTCCTGCCTGTTTTAAGAATCCCCGTACCCTCCCTCGCCGCAACAGTCAATGCGTGGTTGTGCAGTGTCAGTGGTAACAATGCGCGTGTTACAATGCTGGGCATAACAATCAACCGGGGAATCGAACCCCGCACGCAGGCCCTTCTGCGCGTCCATATGCTCGGTCCCTCACAGAACCATGTCCGGCTCTTTCCACGGCCGGAAGCGGTCGCATTCGCCCTGTTTGCGGCTACCAACAGGCTTATCGTTTGCAGTCCGTGGGCAACGCCCCCCTGCAGAACATTTTGCTGAATCCGCCAGCTGTCCATCCGGGCTGAACAGCATCGTATATCAGTATCTTAAATATCATAAGAATTTTAACTCATATAATAAATATTAATAATAATGTATTTATAAAAATATTAAATGTGTTATAATTATTTTGTTAATGAAGAAAGGAGATCATAACTATAACAAATCCAAGGTAAACTAAAAATTCAGAAAAGGCTTTGACAGAGAGGAGATATAAAAATGTTAAAAAAATTATAAGCTTTGTTGTGTCGATAGCAGTATTGATGAGTCTATCAGTGGTGGCATTTGCATCCGGGAAATCAGACAATATTCATGAAATTTTTTCTGAGGAGCAATTATCTTGTATACAAAACTTACTATCAAGTTGGATGGTAACGGAAAAAGAGACTCCCTTGATTAGTGGAGATCAGTTACAGCTTGGAGGCCAAATACCTGTTTATGAGTATACAGATTTTAACATTTCAGAATTTAGTCAAGTCAGTTATTATCCTGTGTATTTAAATAATGTAGTTATAGGCGTATTGGGCGTCCACGGAGATAAGGCAAGCCCAACGTATTCTTTTAGTCAGGACTGGGCATCGAATATAAACAAATACTTAAATAATGGACAAGAAGATTTTTGCATTATAGTCACTAATGATAGTCTTTATTTTAAAACAGATGAAGATGTACAGATAATTGAGGAGTACAGCTTTGCAAGCTCTTCAATAGAGCATTTAGAGAATGGTTATAGTGATAAAAAGATGGGGCAAGATATGAATCCAACGGACTATTACTCAGCGAAAGAACGATATTCATTAGACATTCCGTTGCAGTCAAGAGGGGCTCAGGTAATAGAGGTAAATGTAGGAACCTATAAGCAGTCTTATGGGGAATGCTGGGCCGTTTCAGTGATGTTAACAGAGAAATTTTTGACAAAAAGCAACAAATATACTCCTTTGCAGATTGCTGATAAAATGGGAATAGGTTATAATGAGGGAGCGTATGATTCAGATGTTGTAAACGCTTTAAGCAAGTGTTATGATATAACAGGAAGCAAAAAAGGAAAACTAACACCTAATCAAGTTAAAACATACATGAATAACCAGAAACCTGGTATTATTAATTGGCAATCTACAAATTTTGCGCATTACACAGTGCTTTGCGGCTTTTCTTCCGATTCTCTTGCAGGGGAGTACGGCATTAGAGTAAGCGATTCTAATAGTGGAACATATAAATGGCTCTGCAAAAAAGGAAGTCCCTCCTCTGCACTGAATTTCCAATACACATATGGAAGCATTGTATACAACTGGTATTCAACGATAACAACTTGAAAATCATGGGGAATATAAAACGAAATTTTCTGCAATTTTTCGCGGGAATCATGATAGCACTATTGCTGATGGGGTTATCCTGTGTAAAGATTTACGCAGGACAATCAGCGACGCTCTTATACGAAACATCAAAAGGAGAGGTGCTCGCAGAGAAGCGGCTCAACTGTCCGGATGAAATCGAGCAGCTTTGCTGCCTGCTTTCGGATGGGTCCGATCTGCGGGATCGGGATGGGCAGATTATAAAGCGGGGCGGTGGGGCGATCCTTCGGATCACGGTGGCCGATGAGGAAGGAGTATCCCGGTCGTATACGGTTTATCGCGCAGTTCCTGAATCATTGGGGCGAGAAGTGATGGTAATTCGGGAAGAGAGCGGAAGAAAACGCTATCAGGAGCCGGAAAAATTTGAGAATCTGGTTTTATTGACAGAGTATCATCGGTCGAAAAGGTGCCCGCAAACGGGTGCCGAACAGGGTCTCTTGGTGCGTGAAATCAACTGACAGTTGTTTTATACCGATCATGAAGAGGGGCTTTTTCCTTGTGGAAAGGCCCCTCTTTCCGTTCTTTTGAACGATAATGCATCCGAAAGAATGGAAGGGGTTTTTACAAAAGCTCGGTGGACCAGTTGGCGGACTGGATGGCGTTGTCCACCTCCCGCAGCCGGCGGGAAAGCACATCCGCCTTTTTCTGGTACTCGGGCACCGGTATGGTGCTTAGAATCCGGATCTCCGAACGGGTGGCCCGGCGGGTCAGACTGCTGGCGGAGGCCAGGAAATCATGATAGGTTTGCAGCCGCAGCTTCAGACAGTCCCGGCGGGCCAGCAGCTCGGTCAGCGTGCCGGATTCGGTCCGGGTTTCGCTGTTGGTGCGGTTGATCCGGGCAATCAATCCTTCCAGCTGGGCGACGCAGTCCTCATATTCCTCCATCAGGGCGGCCGGGTCCTCGGCGGGCTTTTCCCCTTCTTGGACGGTTGCGTTGTTGCACAGACGGCTGGAAAGCTGGTTGATCCGTTTTTGCAGGCCGGTACGAAGCTGCAATGCTTCCGCAAGTTTCATGGCAAAGTCCTCCATCCGTTTTTTCCAGTATAGCAAAAGCTGGAAGGCCCGTCAAGGTTTTGGCCCGGATGGAAGCCCGAGGAATAGGGGGAAGGATTCACCCTATCATCTGTTTTTAAGATGGGGTTTTGTGCCGGAGGGGTATGTGCAAATTCAACAAGTCAGGTCGCTTTTAGATAAAAAAATATACAATTAGCACAGAGAAACTTTGAAAAAAGAATTTCGTTTAAAATTTAACTTGAAAAATTTCCGTAATCAGGCTAAACTAGGGACGTTTCCAAAAGTTTGTTTTTCACTGGATGGAAAATAATAGAGGGACAAAACGGAAGCCATATTTTTGCGATTGCCAGACATGAAGAAAAGAAAGGGTGAGCTTTTTGGAAGAGGTAATCAGGCGCCTGATCGAGTATGACGAAAAGGGACAGCAGCTTGTGCGGGAAGCACTGGATCAGCGCCGGGAAGTCATGAGCCGCATGGGGGACTACAAACAGGAGATGGCCAACCTTTACCGGGACCACCTCGCGCGGCATATGGAAGACTGCCGCCGGGAGGCACAGGCCGAAAAGGAAGAGCAGTTTGTGGAAGCCCGGCGCAGGTACGACCTCCAGATGGAACATCTCCGGCAGACCTATCAGGAGAACGGGGAACGGTGGATCCGGGAGATCGTCTCCCGCTGTATAGGCGGGTGAGGCGATGAACAGATCCGCGAATGCAGCCCTGGCAAAGGTGCGGGCGATGTATGGGCAGATGCTCACCCGCACACAGTACGACGACCTGATCCGCCGGCAGAGCGTGCAGGAGATTTCCGCCTATCTGCGGGAAAAAACCAGCTATGCCGCCGCGCTTTCGGGGGTGCAGGACAGCGCCATCCACCGCGGGCAGCTCGAAAATCTGCTTCACAAGGACCTGTTTCACCAGTATATCCGGCTGGTGCGGTTCCTTGGCCCCCATCACCACATGGGTTTTTATGTGGTGATGGACATGGAGATCAACCTGATCCTCACCTGTATGCGGGATCTGATCTCCGGGCATCCCGGGACGATGGTTGCGGAGATTCCCGCGTTTATGAGCGCTTATGCGTCGTTTGACCTGTTCGCGCTCGCACAGGTGCGGGATTTCTCCCAGCTCCTTGAGACAGTCGCGAATACCCCCTATGGGACGGTATTGCGGCAGTGTGCACAGGCGGATGTCCGGGACGGCAGGGTGGATTATACCGCAGTGGAGGTCGCGCTGCGCACCTATTATTACACCACCCTGCTTGGCTACTGCGCGAAACTGCATGGGGAAAGCCGCAGGCAGGTGCAGGAGCTGATCAGCCTGCGGGCGGAGACGAGCAACCTCAACACCATCTTCCGGCTCAAAACGACCTTCCAGGCGCCTCCCGAACGGATCCGGAAGATGCTGCTGCCGGTCCGCTGCCGGATCGGGGAAAAGCAGCTCAACCGGCTGGTGGAAGCCCGCGATGCGCAGACGTTTATGAAGATGCTGTGCAGTATCTCCCCCTATAAACGGGCGCTCTCGCCTGAGATGAACTACATCGAGAGCGGGACTGAAGCGATCCGCTGCGGGCTGATCCGGCACAAGCTGCACTTCTCGACCGACCCGCAGGTGGTGTTTCTGGCCTTTATCCTGCTGCGCCAGATCGAGGCGGAAAATATCATCCGGGTGATCGAGGGGGTCCGCTACCAGCTTCCCCCCGAACGGATCGGCAGCCTGCTCTGCCACTAGGAACCTGCATCCACAGTAAGGCGAAACCATGCAGGCAATATTTTGTGTATTGCAGGGTTTTGCAGCGCGGCAGGCCGGCAAAAGGCCTGTTCGGGCGGCGTCAAACACTTGTGAATACGGGTTCTAAGGGCTGTCTGGAAAAACGGAATCTTCGTCTTTTTCCGTTTCAAGCAAGCCCTACCAAGCGTGGGGCCGGAACGGTCCGGCCCGCGCGGAAGAAAGGACGAATCGCCATGTCTATTGCCAAGCTTTCGCTGGTAAGCATTATGGGCGACATGAAGCATTTGGACGACGTGCTTCTGCGGGTGATCGAAAACGGGGCATTCCACCCCGAACCATCGATCCATACTGCGGGGGAGGTCGCCGGGTTCAAGCCGCTTTCGGACGAGAACCCCTATGCCGAAATGCTCAGCCATGTGGTCGATCTCGGTGTGACCGCCGGGATTCACCCGGAATACATGCCGCAGTATGTGCAGAAGGAGGACCTGGAAAAGGTTATCCAGACCAGTGCTGACGATTACAAACAGTTTTACACCCGGTTCAAGGAGGAACTGGATGCGCTGCGGGAACGCCACAACACACTCCAGCGGGAGATCGAACAGGATGAAGGCGCGCTGGTGCATATCTCGCACCTGGTCTCGCTGGACGTCCACTTTGACAAGATTTTCAACTGCCGGTATACCAAGGTCCGGTTTGGGCGGATGCCGGTCGACAGCGAAGCCAAACTCGCGCTTTATAAGACCCGCCCGTTTATCTACAAATCGTTCGATACCGAGGAGGACTACAACTGGAGCGTCTATTTCTGTCTGACCGACGACGCCCCTGAGATCGACAACCTGTTCTCCTCCCTCTATTTCGAGCGGGTGCGGGTGCCCGAGTTCATCCATGGGACCCCCGAGGATGAGATCGCGCGGATCAAGGCGGAGCTGGAGAAAAACCGCGCCGAGCGGGAACGGGTCAACGAGCAGTGCAGGCAGCTGATTGCCCAAAACAAGGAGGAGTATTTCCGGCTCTATACCCGGCTCAAATTCCTCTCGGATTCCTTCAACCTGCGCAAATATGTCGCGGTGCTCAAGCGAAACTTTTTCGATCTGTTTTACATCACCGGGTTTGTGCAGGAGGAGGATGCGCAGGCATTCGCCGCTGTGTTTGAACCGCTCGACGGGGTAACCGTTGAGCTGAAGCCGCACGATGCGGACAAACGTCTGGTCCCGCCGACCAGGCTGAAAAACGGCTGGTTTTCCAAGCCGTTTGAGATGTTCGTCGAAATGTACGGCCTGCCGGCCTATGGGGACTTCGACCCGACCCCATTTGTCGCCTTCACCTACTGCCTGCTGTTCGGCATCATGTTCGGGGATCTCGGGCAGGGGCTGCTGCTCGTGCTGGGCGGATGGCTGCTCTGGTGGAAAAAACGGCTGAACATCGCCCGGGTTATCAACCGCATCGGGATTTTTTCCTGCATCTTCGGGACCTTCTATGGCTCGGTGTTCGGGTTTGAACATCTGCTCGACCCGTTCTACCAGAAGGTGTTCGGGCTTCCGGGCAAGCCGATCGAGGTCATGGCCCCCGAGAATACCAACCTGGTGCTGCTTTCGGCGGTTGCGCTCGGTGTGGTGCTGATCTGCTCGTCAATCCTGCTCGATATTTATATCAGCGTGCGCAGGAAGGACTGGGAACGCGCATTTTTCTCCGCCAACGGCATAGCGGGATTCCTGTTCTATGGGTCGATCCTGTTCGGTGCGGCGGTCCTGTTCCTCACCGGGAAAAACTATTTCACGGAAGCCTATATCACGCTGTGGATCATCCTGCCGCTGATGCTGATCCTCTTTAAGGAGCCGCTCGGTGGACTCAGCCAGGGCAAAAGCGCGGAGGAAGCCCGCCCGGAGGGCGGCTACACCGGCTATGTGCTGATCGGCTTCTTTGAACTGTTCGAGGTGGTTCTGAGCTTTTTCTCAAACACCATGTCTTTCCTGCGGGTGGGCGGGTTTGTTCTGAGCCACGCGGGGATGATGGCAGTGGTGTTCACCCTCTCGGAGATGGTGTCCCATTCGGTCAGTCCGTTTGTTCTTGTTGTCGGGAACCTGTTCGTCATCGGCATGGAAGGGCTGATCGTCGGCATCCAGGTGCTGCGCCTCGAGTTCTATGAGATGTTCAGCCGGTATTTCGACGGGGACGGCAGGCCGTTTGTACCGATCCATGTCACTACCGCCGAGGAAGCGTAACCCCCGCAAGACTCAAAAGTTTCGCCCGCCTTTTCAAAGGCGGCGGATTCCAAAGGCAGAGCCTTTGGCCGCGCTCCGCACTGCGAGCCGCAGCGAAGCGTTTCGAGCGCAACCCGCCGAAGGCGGGCTCTTGGCGCGAGATGAGCGCGGAACGCCTGCCTAGGCGCTGGGCGCCCGCCTGAGAAGCGCCTTTTTCGGGTGAATTGCCGCGAAGCGGCAGGAGGGTGCTTTTTGCAAGAAAAAAGCACCTTTCCAGATATAATGAATTTGGAGGGATTTTCTATGATGATGTTGTTTGTTGTTCCGACGATGGCTGTCCTGTTTGCCGCTCTGCTGCTTCTGCCGATGCGCAGAACACAGACGGTCCATACCGGTGTGAAAAAGCGGGTATTCGCCAACCTCGGCGTCTTTATGGTTGCCGCCCTGCTGCTGGTCGCGCTCTCTTCCGGCGTCTCTGCGGAGGCCGCTCCTGCCGCAGCGGAGGCCGCGGCAGCTGCATCTGGTTCGGGCATGGGCTTTATCGCTGCCGCCCTCGCAACCGGGCTTTCCTGCCTGGGCGCGGGCATCGCGATCGCTTCCACCGCCCCTGCCGCAATCGGCGCGTTTTCCGAGGACCCCAAAGCATTCGGTAAGGCGATGATCTTCGTTGTGCTTGGTGAGGGCGTCGCGCTCTATGGGCTGCTGATCTCGATCCTCATCATCAACAAGCTCTGAGGAAAACGGCGATGAAATTCTACGCATTGAGCGACAATGTCGATACCGCAATGGGGATGCGTCTGGCGGGGATCGAAGGGGAGGTCCTTCACACGGCCGAAGAGGTCTCCGAGGCAATCAAACGGCTGGCGGCGGACCCGCAGATCGGGATTGTCCTGATGACCGAAAAGCTGGTCAATGCCTGCCCCGAAACAATCTACCGCTATAAGCTCAGCCAGAAACGCCCGCTGATCGTCGAAGTCCCCGACCGGCATGGAAAAGGGGACGTCTCCCAGATGATCGAGCGGTATGTGGGCGAAGCGATCGGCGTCCAGCTATGACGCGGGAATGCATACGAGGTGAAACGACATGCCAAATACAGTAACCCACAAACTCGAATTATTTGAGGAAGCGATCCTTGCGAAGGCCGCCGCCGAGCGGCAGGAGGCTGAGCAGGTGACCGAACGGATGAAGAAGGCCGAGCTGGACAAAGAGGAAAACCGGCTTTTGAACGGCCTTTACCAGCAGATACAGGACCAGATCCACCAGATGCAGACCGAGAATGTCAAGGAGATTTCCCGGAATGCGCGCGACCTGAAAAAGCAGCTCTACCAGCAGCGGGAGCAGTATCTCGCGGAGATCATCGCCCGCGCCCGGGCCGAACTCGCGGTCTTTTCCAAAGGGCCGGACTATCCCGCCTACCTCGAACGGCAGACGCAGAAGCTCGCCGCAGACTGCCCGGACGATCTGCCGGACGCCGAACTGCTGCTGCGCCCTGAAGACCTCCCGCTTGCCGGACAGGTCAAGTCGGCCTTCGGCAGGGAATGCACAGTCGATGGGTCGGAGCAGATCCAGCTTGGCGGGGTTCTGCTGCGCAGCAGGGCCCGCGGGATCGAGGTGGACCTGACCCTCGACTCCGCGCTGGCTGAACAGAAGGACTGGTTTTTCAGCCATTCCAACTTCCATTTAGAATAAAGCGGGGTGAACGGTTTGCAACCAGTTGTCTATTCGATTAACGGCCCGGTCATCACCGTGGAGGGTGCGACCGGCTTCCAGATGATGGAGATGGTCTACGTCGGGGAAAAGCGCCTGATCGGTGAGGTCATCAATATCTCGTCCAGCCGGACCACCATCCAGGTCTATGAGGTTACCACCGGGCTGCATCCGGGCGAGCCGGTCTCCGGCACCGGCGGGCCGCTCTGCGCTACCCTCGGCCCGGGCATCCTTTCCAACATCTTTGACGGGATCGAACGCCCGCTCGACGTGATTGCAAAACAGTCGGGCGCATTCATCCCCGAGGGCAGCGACATCCCGGCCCTCGATATTGAAAAACAGTGGGAAACCACCATCCGGGTCCGGGAGGGCGACCAGATCAAGGGTGGGGACGTCTACGCCGCCTGCCAGGAAACCGCAATCATCGAGAACCGCGCCCTCTGTCCGCCCGGCCTGACCGGGACAGTCGTTTCGGTGGTTCCGGACGGGGCATACCGGGTCTTTGACCCGCTGGTCGTTGTCGAGGACGGGCAGGGCGTCCGGCATGAACTCTGCCTTGCCCACAAATGGCCGATCCGGGTACCGCGCCCGGTGGCTGAGCGCCGCCCGATCGAACGCCCGCTGATTACCGGCCAGCGGGTGATCGACACCCTCTTCCCGGTTGCCAAGGGCGGCACCGCCGCAGTGCCGGGCGGGTTCGGCACCGGCAAAACGATGACCCAACACCAGCTCGCCAAATGGAGCGATGCGGATATCATCGTCTATATCGGCTGCGGCGAGCGCGGCAACGAGATGACCCAGGTGCTCAAGGAGTTCGGCGAGCTGATCGACCCCAAGTCGGGCAAGCCGCTGACCGCCCGCACCGTTCTGATCGCCAACACCTCCAATATGCCGGTCGCGGCGCGCGAAGCCTCGATCTATACCGGCATCACCCTCGCCGAGTATTACCGGGATATGGGCTACCATGTCGCGGTCATGGCGGATTCGACTTCCCGCTGGGCCGAGGCGCTGCGGGAAATCTCCGGCCGTTTGGAGGAGATGCCCGCCGAAGAGGGGTTCCCGGCCTACCTGCCCTCCCGCATCTCCCAGTTCTACGAGCGCGCGGGCTACATGGAGAACCTGAACGGCACCGAAGGCTCGGTGACGATCATCGGGGCGGTCTCCCCGCAGGGCGCGGACTTCTCCGAGCCGGTCACCCAGAACACCAAGCGGTTTGTCCGCTGCTTCTGGGCGCTCGATAAGAGCCTCGCCTATGCGCGCCACTATCCGGCGATCAACTGGAACACCAGCTACAGCGAGTATCTGGACGATCTCGCGCCCTGGTACGCCAAAAACATCTCGCCCGACTTCATGGCCTGCCGGCAGCGGATCGCCAACCTGCTGCTCGAAGAGAACAAGCTGATGGAGATTGTCAAGCTGATCGGCTCGGATGTACTCCCCGATGACCAGAAGCTGGTCATCGAGACCGCCCGGTTGATCCGGGTCGGGCTGCTCCAGCAGAACGCCTACCATCGGGACGATACCTATGTCCCCCTGCCCAAGCAGCTCAAGATGATGCAGGTCGCGCTTTATTTCTACGACAGGTGCAGCGCGGTAATCGCCCAGAACCTGCCGATTTCGGAGATTCTCGAAACCGGGCTGCTCGATTCGATCGTCAAGATCAAATACGACGTGCCCAACGACCGGCTCGACCTGTTTGACAACTACTACAAAGAGATCGACAGCAAGCTGGAACAGCTTGTCCGGCAGCTTTAAGAGAGGAGGCTGGATTTCAGATGCTTCAATTTACAGGACTCAGCGAGATCAACGGGCCTCTGATTGCGCTGGAAGGGGTACCGAACGCCGCCTTTGAGGAGATGGTTTCGCTCAGGATGGACAATGGGGAAAACCGGTTCGGGCGGATCGTCCAGATCGACGGCGGGCGCGCGGTGATTCAGGTTTTTGAGGGGACGCGGGGCATGTCGCTCGACAACACCCGCACTACCCTGCTCGGGCATCCGATGGAGATGCCCCTTTCCCCTGAACTGCTCGGTCGGACCTTCAATGGTGCGGGCCGCCCGATTGATGGGCTGGGGGAGGTCTTTTGCGAGAAGAGCGCGGATATCAACGGCAAGCCGCTCAACCCGGTTTCCCGCGAATACCCGCGCAACTATATCAACACCGGCATCTCGTCGATCGACGCGCTTGCCACCCTGATCCGCGGGCAGAAGCTGCCGATCTTCTCCGGCTCGGGCATGGGCCACAACAAGCTGGCGGTACAGATCGTGCAGCAGGCCCGGCTTTCGGGCGCGGATGCGGACAGCTTTGTGATCGTCTTTGCTGCAATGGGGGTCAAGAACGACATTGCCGACTATTTCAAACGCTCGTTTGAAGAGGCGGGGGTCATGGAGAAGGTGGTCATGTTCCTCAACCTCTCGAACGACCCGATCATCGAACGTATCCTCACCCCCCGCTGTGCGCTGACAGTTGCGGAATACCTCGCCTTCGAACGGGGGATGCATGTGTTGGTCATCATGACCGACATCACCTCCTACTGCGAGGCGCTGCGCGAGTTCTCCTCCTCCAAGGGGGAGATCCCCGGGCGAAAGGGGTTTCCCGGCTACCTCTATTCCGACCTCGCGTCGCTCTATGAGCGGGCCGGGATCGTGGAGGGGTGTCCCGGCTCGGTCACGCAGGTGCCGATCCTGACCATGCCCAACGACGATATCACCCACCCGGTTCCTGACCTGACCGGCTATATCACCGAGGGGCAGATCGTCCTCGACCGCCAGCTCGACCAGACGGGTGTTTATCCGCCGATCTCGGTACTGCCCTCTCTTTCCCGTCTGATGAAGGATGGCATTGGTGAGGGATACACCCGCGCCGACCATTCCGACTGCTCCAACCAGCTGTTTGCATCCTATGCGCGGGTGCAGGATGCGCGGGCGCTCGCGTCGGTCATCGGTGAGGAGGAGCTTTCGGATACCGATAAAAAATATATGTTCTTCGGACGCAAATTCGAGGAGCATTTCGTCAACCAGGGCGCACAGGAGGACCGGCCGGTCGAAAAGACGCTCGACCTCGGATGGCAGCTGCTCTCGCTGCTGCCCCGGGAGGAGCTTGACCGGGTGAACGACAAGGTGCTCGACCAGTTCTACAAGCCCGAACAGGCTGCGGAGAAGTTCGCATGACCGCGGGAGAGGAGGCCGGAGGATGGCAAACCCGCTGAATATCACACCGACCAAGGGGAGCCTGATGGCGGTACAGAAATCGCTGTCGCTCTCGACGCTCGGGTTCGACCTGCTCGACCGCAAGCGCAACATCCTGATCCGTGAGATGATGCTCCTGATCGACCGGGCCAAACAGCTCCGCGGGCAGATCAGCTCGACCTATCAGGAGGCGTACGAGGCGCTTCAGGAGGCGAACATCACGCTGGGCATGGTGCAGGAGCTTGCGGAGGCGGTCCCGGTGGATGACAGCGTGCGGATTTCTTACCGGAGCGTTATGGGGGTCGAGATTCCGAACGTGAAGATCGCCGAGCAGCAGATTGAAATCTGCTACGGCTTCGACCGCACCAATTCCCGGTTTGACCACGCTTATGTCTGTTTCCAGAAGGTCAAGCAGGTCACCGCGCTGCTCGCCGAGGTAGAAAACAGTGTCTACCGGCTGGCTAACGCGATCCGCAAAACCCAGCGGCGCGCCAATGCGCTCGAAAATATCGTGATCCCCCGTTATCAGGAGACCGCGAAGTTCATCACCGATGCGCTCGAGGAGAAGGACCGCGAGGAGTTCAGCCGGCTCAAGGTGATCAAAACCCTCAAGATGAAAAAATAAATCACCCGGAGCGGGACGCCGAAAAGCGTCCCGCTTCTGTTTGGCGCAAAGCAGGAGGATGCCGGGCCCGACCGTATGTGTGCGTTGTATGTTGGAAAAATCCTGCCGAAAGGTTCAGTTGCGGAAATTTCTGCCGACAATTAAAGTAAAGGGAGGTCGGCAGGATGGTTTCATCGGTGGAAAATCGGGATGTTGTGCCTTTTCGGGTACGTCAGGCCCATAAGGGCGCGCAAAATCTGAGTGTTTCGGGCGCGGGCTTTCTGGATACGGTCGCTGCGCTGTACCAAAACAACGACCGGGTCGCGGCCTATCGGGCGCATCTGGAAAAGAAGTATGGGAAGGTGACGATCCAGGACGTCCCGAAAGATCAGGAGAGCCTTGAACGTTTGGGCAGGCAGATGGGCGGCAATGATGTTGTGATTGCGCCGAATATGCTGGAGCAGATGGCCATCCAGCCGGAAAAGGCCACCTATTATGAGCGCAGGATTGACGACTTCTTCCGCGCAACCCCGGTATTAAAGGCGCAGTTTGCTGCACAGGGGCTGACCTATGAACCATGTGGCGTTGTGATCCATGCGGATGGGACGGTAACCTGTATCTGCGGCGGCGGGGACTCCCCCGAACGTGTGGCGCAGGTCAATGCGGTCAACAAGGCAAAGCGGGAAAAACAGGCTGCACATCAGAAAGCCCGGGAGCAGTTATGGCTGGAACAGCAAGCTGAACGGGAGTGGCTGGCACAGCGGGAAGCGGTGACAGCTTGGCTGCGCCAACGTGAAGGGGGAGCGGATACCAAAGTCGTCTGGATTCCAGAAACCAGCCAGATCGACAGCTGGTTGACCTTGCAATATGGCAGCCGTTATTAAGGAGGGAGGTCATGGCAGTGCGGGTTATGAACAGTTACAATGGATATGCGGCGCGGAATGCGGCGGGCATGGCCAGGAAAAAGGATGCGGAACAGGCGGTGGAAAAAGCCGGAAGCAGACCGGAAACAACCGCGGACTATGTCCGTGAACTGGAAAAGCTCGTCCCGAGCGTGGAGCTGCGGGTTGGAAATACCTTCGCATCTGCCAAAACCGGCAAGACCCTGACGGTCAACCCCGGAATTCTGAATAAAATGCGGAACGATCCGGAGCAGGAAAAAGAAACCAAGGAGCTGATAAAAGGCGTAGAGTTCATGACAAAAATGATGGACAGCTTTTATAAGGCTACCGGACGGAAGCTGGTATACCGGCATAGCTATATAGATGAAAACGGGAAATATTACTCCTATGCTTATGTCAAAAAGGAGGATAAGTTGAGTCCGAAGCTTCGGGAAGAAAGGCGGAAAGCGACCGAAAGGCTGATCGAAAAAACCAGGGAAAAGACCGCGAAAAACAAGGCGGAACTGCAAAAGGCACTGGAACAAAAGAAAGCCGGAAAAAGGGATCCGGTGGAAGAGCGCATCCGTAAAAAAACCGCTGCTTCCGGGGATGGAATGATTTATCTGAACGACACAGATTTTCGCGCGCTTATCCGGTCTGCCAAAGGGAAGAACGGGAACTGGGCGGGCGCGAATCTGGATTTGCAGGCATAACGATAGCATCAAAGCACTTGTGAAAACAACGGGGTCGGAGACACACGAGCGTTTTCCGGCGTGTCCGAACAGGAAAGAGGAGGGATTTTTATGATGCCGATCAGTGGGTCAATCTACAGTTCGCTGAAACTGATGAAGCTGGGGATCAAATGGCAGCAGCGGAAAGCGGACCCCACCAAGCCAAAGGAGGACGAAGAGGACCCGCAGCGGGCACAGCTCGAAAAGCATCTGCAAGACCAGCTTGAGAGTACCAACAAAAGCAACATTCTGGCAGCGATTGACGGTAAGCTGAAAGCGGGCGGGGAGCTGACCAAGGAGGAGCTGGAGTACCTGAAGGTCCATAATCCCAAGCTCTACGAGGAAGCGATGGAGATCAAGCGGGAGCGGGAAGCGTATAAGCATGCGCTGAAAAACTGCAAGACCAAGGATGAGGTCGAGCGGCTGAATACCAATAAGCTCAACCAGTTCCTGGGTGAGGCAAAAGCAATCCGGAACAATCCGAACCTGCCCAAAGGTGTAAAGGTCGCGCAGCTGGAGAAGATACTCCGGCGGGTGATGGGGATTCAGACCGAGCATAACCGGTTTATCCAGAGCAAGGCGTATCAGGACCTGCCGCGCGAGGAGGAACTCCGGGAAGAAAAGGAGAAAAAGAAGGCCAAGGTGAACGATGCTGAGCAGCCGGAGCAGGAGCGGGAAGACCCGTTCGACCGCTCGAGGCAGGCGTCCGATGCGCTCGCAGACGAGCTTTCCGCCGCGTTTCGGGAGGTGGAACAGCCGGAGCGGGCTGAGACTGGGAATCCGGAAGGGAAGCCTGCCAAAGCCGATGTTCAGCCCGGCAAGGCAGTCACGGCAGATGTGGGTGCAGCGCTGCCGAAAGCGGAGCCTCCGGCCCCCCGGAAGCTTTCGATTACGACCTGATAGGAAAGGTCTGTTTGAGATATTTGGAAGGGGGCTTTTTGCAGAAGAAAAAGCCCCCTTCTCCTGTAAAAAAGAATCCCAGCGAAAAATCGCCGGGATTCTTTTGATTTAAAATGCACCGATTACGGGGTTGACTTTCCCGGTGGAGTAGACCCGGGAGTCAGTCGGAAGCCGGTGCCGCTGCGCCATAGTGTTCCAGAAGAGAGGAGAACGAGTAGCTGTTTTGCAGGCCTTTGCGTTCAAGTGCTCCGCCTGCCGGAATGATGATCTTTCGTCCGCCGCTGATGCGGATCTCGAGTGAAACGTCTGGGAAGGCGCGCAGAGCCGCCATCACCATTTCAGGCATCTCCTTGTAAGTGGTGGCGCTGATGGAGATGGTTTCGCCCGGCTCCGCTTTACGAATCTTAGAAACGACGGGATTCCAGAACGAGGCATTGGGGACAAGCACGCCGTTGCGGGCATAGCTCCAACTCGAGGTATCACCGTTGCCCCTGCCGCTCGGGCTGGCGGAGGATTTCGCCGGCTGAACCGGGGCGGGGGCGTCCGTCACCGCTGCTGACGCCGCTGTACCGTAGTGCTCCAGAAGGGAGGAGAACGAGTAGCTGTTTTGCAGGCCTTTGCGTTCAAGCGCCCCGCCTGCCGGAATGATGATCTTTCGTCCGCCGCTGATACGGATCTCAAGCGAAACATTCGGGAAAGCGCGCAGAGCTGCCATCACCATTTCAGGCATCTCCTTGTAAGTGACAGCGCTGACGCGGACGGTTTCTCCCGGCGCTGCTTTGCGAATCTTAGAAACGACAGGCTTCCAGAATGAGGCGTTCGCAACAACCACGCCGTTGTAGATAGAGCCCCCGCCTGATCCGCCTCTACCGCCTCTGCCTCCGCCGCCTCTGCCACTGTCGCTGTCCCTTATGCCCCCGTCCGCTGTCACGAGGATTGCCCCTGCTCCGCATGCCAAGACCAATGCAATCACGAGCAACAAGGATAGTGCTCTTTTCATGATGGAAACATCCTCCTCTAAATATGATTTTTCTGAAGTCTCCGTCCCGCCCGGAAGTGGGGTGGGGACGATACAGTTTCCGCCATATTTTTATAGTTAAAAACGGCGGTGTGAAGGTAACAGGGCGCGGTATATAGTGCTTTGGAACCCGCTGGATATCCAGTTACACTAGAATCATATAAATTAACTACATAATCATAGCATTAATTGAAGATATTGTCAATCTTGAATTTCTTGACTAACTACATTTATTTTGTTATGCTGGACAGGAAAGAGGTGATACCATGAATCTGTCCGACCGGATCAGACGGATCATTCAGGAAAACGGCCTGAAACAAAAGGAGTTCGCCCAAAGCATCCATGTGACCGAAAGCTACATTTCTAAGCTGCTGCGGGATGAAAGCGGGGTCTCGCGGTCTACCGCGTCACTCATTGAGGAAAAGTACGGCTATCGCGCTGAATGGATTTTGGATGGGGCCGAACCTCGGAAGGTCCACGCCGAAGAAAAGGACCTCGCCCCCATCCAGCGCAGGCTCATTGCCGATATTGAGCAGATGGATGAATCCGAACTGGTTGCGGTGCGGGCGTTTATCAGCTCGCTTGGAGAGTATAAAAAAACGCTCGGCATCGGCTGATATATGCCCTCAGCTCCCTGCTGGGGGCATTTTTTGCAGCTGCTGTTTGATCGGGTTTACACAGGCTGAATGCAAAATCGACAGTTTTAATAGTATTTTCTGCCGGCGGGGCGTTGACCGCAATGCTGCCAGCGTGGTAAGATAAAAATGTTTGCTGGGAAGAGTGCTTTTTTACAAGGAGGGATAACCCTGATCGAAATTTATGAGGAGACTGGTGATCGCTGGGTACACCGGGAACTGCTCCTGCTGGCGGATCCAGACGAGGGGATGGTAAACCGCTATCTGGCACAGGGGTTCCAGCTGGTCGCGCGGGTGGATGGACAGATCGCCGGTGAGGTGGTCATGGTCCCCGCAGAAAATGGTTGGGAGCTGAAAAACCTTGCGGTTTTGCCCGCATTTCAGAAAGCCGGAGTTGGCCGCGCATTGGTGGAAGCGGCGGTCGCGCGGGTGCCGGAGGGGGTTGTCTGGGTCGGCACCGGCAACTCCAGCCTGTGGGTGCTCCGGTTTTATGAACGGTGTGGGTTCCGGCGGAGCCATGTGCTGAAAAATTTTTTTGTGGAAAACTATCCCCAACCAATCTTCGAAGACGGTGTCCCGTGTACAGATATGATCTATCTGCGGCTTGAGAAGGGCGGGAAGGGTTTAAAAACAGGGGGAATGTTTGAATGAAAACCGGGCTGGTGCTCGAAGGGGGCGGGATGCGCGGCATTTATACCAACGGCGTGCTCGACTGCCTGATGGATAACGGGTTTTATTCCGACTATGTGATCGGGGTGTCGGCGGGTGCGTGCGGCGGGGTTTCGTATGTGTCGGGACAACGCGGACGCAGTAAGCGGATCAACCTCGGCTATCTCGATGATAAACGGTATCTGGGGCTGGAAAGCCTGAGGAAAACCGGCTCAATGTTCGGGATGGATTTCCTGTTCGAGGAAATCCCCAACCGGCTTGACCCGTTTGATTATGCGGCATTCCTCGCATCCCCGATTGCATTTGTCGCGGGCGTTACCGATGTGGAGACCGGGAAACCCGCCTATTTCGGCAAGGAGGCCATGAACGGCACAAGCGTTGTCCTGCGGGCTTCTTCGGCCATACCGGTCTTTTCACCCGCGGTAGAGATCAACGGGCGGCGGTATCTCGATGGCGGTACCTCTGATCCGATTCCGGTGAAAAAGGCGCTGGAGGATGGATGCGACCGGCTGGTTGTCGTATTGACCCGGGACCGCTCCTACCAGAAGCAGCCCGAGAAGCTGCGGGCGGCCTACCGCCGGGTGTTTCGGGATGCCCCTAAAATGATCGAAGCACTCGACCGGCGGCATGAAATCTACAACGAGACACTCGATTTTCTGCGCGGGCTGGAGCGCAGAGGGATTGCGCAGGTCATCGCACCCGGGCGTCCGGTACAGGTTGGGCGGTTCGAGCGGGACCCTCTCAGGCTCAATGCCCTTTATAAAACCGGAATGCTGGATGCACAAAAGTTTCTTTCCCGCATCGGATGGGAGCGGCCCACGGCCAGCCCGGTTCCGCAGGCAGCAGGAGAAAACTGATGCTGGGAATCTCTTCTGTATTCAAGATTCGTCCGATTTTTCCGCGGGAAACAGCCTTAGCGGGGCAGCTCCTTTTCAGGTCAGATGCGGGGATTACAGAATAGAATCCTGCGTTTGGGAGATTTTGTCGAATATGGACAGGTCGTGCTTGTCTTCTGCCCGGAATTCTGCTATAATCAAATCATCAGGAGACCGTTTTCCGGAACCTCCCAAAGGGAGGGAGTCAGGAAGATTGAAACAGGATAGGCCGGTTTGGCCGGCTGGTGATAGAAGCGGAAACGAACGGGAGGTGGCGGTATGGAACTTGGCCTGAAAATAACGCAAAATCAGGTGCTGGCGCCGCAGATGGAACAATCGGTGCGTATCTTGCAGATGGACAGCGCACAGCTTAGCGAGTATCTCAAGGAGGTCATGCTGGAAAACCCGGTGGCCGAACTGGAACCGCCTCGTGCGCCCGAAAAGAAAAAGGATCTCGCGCTGCGGAAGCTCGAATGGCTCGAGAGCCAGACAGTGCGGGAAAAAGAGAATGTCGGTTATTACGATGAGGAGGAAGCGGATTCCCCCATCGAAAAAACGGTCGCAGCCCCTACCGACCGAAGCCTCGCCGACCATCTGCTCACCCAGATCGGGATGGCCCGGGCAGAGCCGGCAGTCGCGGCGTCCGCGCGGTTCGTGGTGGGATTTGTGGATGAGAACGGTTATCTGACAGCCGATCTGGAGGAGATTGCACAGGAGGGAAACCTTTCTGCGGAGCAGGCGGAAAAGGGGCTTTCCCTGGTGCAGAACCTCGACCCGTCGGGGGTGGGGGCGCGTGACCTGACCGAATGCCTGCTGCTGCAGCTCGACCCCGAGGACAGGCTGGCCCGGCAGATTGCGCAGGAATTTTTGCAGGAGATCGCGAAAAAGAACTATCCGGGGCTTGCCCGGCAGCTCGGCGTCCCGGAGGAGGAAGCGGAGCAGGCGGTGCGCCGCATCCGCAAGCTCAACCCCAAGCCCGGCGCGCTCTATGGGCGGCACACGCCTCCTGCCTATATCACGCCGGATGTGGTGGTTACCAACTTTGGGGACCGGTATAATGTCATGCTCTGCGAGTTCGGGTATCCCGAAATCCGTCTCAGCCCCAGCTATCTGAAGATGGCCAGGGAGACCGATGACCCGGAGGTTTCCTCCTATATCAACAACAAGGTCAGCCAGATCAACTGGGTGATCAAATGCATCGAAAACCGGAACAAGACGCTGCTGGGGGTTTCCAAGGCGATCGTAAAGCGGCAGGAGCGTTTTTTCCGCTATGGGCCGCAGTATCTCAATATCCTGCGGATGCGGGAGATCGCAGAGATGGTCGGTATGCATGAATCGACAGTCAGCCGCGCGGTGCGGGACAAGTATCTCCAATGCGCACACGGGGTTTATCCTTTGCGGTATTTCTTTGTAAAGGGGATAGAGGGGGACGGCGGAGAAGGCGCGAGTTCCCACGAGGTCAAGGCGAGAATACGGCAGATTATCGAACAGGAGGACTCCCAGAAGCCGCTCAGTGACCAGAAAATAGCGGATCAGCTTTCCGAGGAGGGGATGTCGATTTCCCGCCGGACGGTCACCAAATACCGGGAGGGGCTGGGAATTCCACGGTCCGGGGACCGAAAGTAAAAAATCCAACAACCATCGGGCGGGATGTCCGATGGTTTTTATTTTAGATGCATAATATAGAAAAAATTTATGTCCAATTTTTCGGAAAAGACTTGCATTTTTCGTCATATTTTGTTAATATAATTTTAATAAAAGTGGGGGATTCCCCCAAGAGTAAGAGGAGGCGTTCTGGTATGATTACATTTTTGATCTGTGTTGTCCTGCTCATCGTCGGCTACATGACCTACGGCAAGTTTGTTGATAAGGTCTTTGCGCCGGATGACCGGCCAACCCCCGCGATTGCTTTGGAGGATGGCGTGGACTATGTTCCCATGGACAACAAAAAGATTTTTCTGATCCAGCTTTTGAATATCGCCGGATTGGGCCCGATCACCGGTGCGCTCCAGGGGGCGCTGTGGGGGCCGGTCGTCTATTTCTGGATCGTTTTGGGTACCATTCTGGCTGGCGGTGTCCACGATTATATGACTGGTATGCTCTCGATGCGGAATTCGGGCGGCTCGATCTCGGAGATCGTAGGCCGGTACCTGGGTACCGGCATGAAGCAGGTTATGCGCGTCTTTTCGACATTCCTGCTACTGATGGTCGGAACTGTTTTTGCGGTCGGCCCGTCCTCGCTGCTTGCGATGCTGACGCCCTCGACCCTTAACAAAAATTTCTGGCTGATCGTCATTCTGCTTTACTACTTCCTGGCAACCCTGCTCCCGATCGACAAGCTCATCGGAAAGGTCTACCCCTTCTTCGGCGTCTGCCTGATTATCATGGCGGTTGGCGTTGGCGCGGGCCTCATCATCAAGGGATATCCTCTTCCTGAGGTCTGGAGCAACATGAACAACCAGCATCCAAGCGGGACCCCCATCTGGCCGTTCATGTTTATCACGGTTGCCTGCGGCGCAATCTCCGGCTTCCATGCCACACAGTCGCCGCTGATGGCGCGCTGCCTCAAGAGCGAGCGTACTGGCCGTCAGACCTTCTACGGCGCAATGGTCGCCGAAGGGATCATCGCGATGGTGTGGGCGTCTGCGGGTGTCTGCTTCTACGAGACGACAGGCGGGCTTGCAGCGGTTCTCACCGATCCGAACATCGGGCCGAATGGTGCGGTCTATCAGATCTGCATGACTATCCTCGGGCCGGTCGGCGGTGTGCTCGCGATGATCGGCGTTATTGCCTGCCCGATCTCTTCCGGGGATACCGCATTCCGCAGCGCACGTCTGACCATCGCCGACTGGATCAAGCTCGATCAGGGTGATGTGAAAAAACGGCTTGGGTTGACCGTACCGGTTCTGGCATTTGGCGCGATCGTCGGCGGCTTTGTCGATTACACGATCGTATGGCGGTATTTCTCCTGGTCGAACCAGACCCTCGCAATGATGGCGCTCTGGGCGGCTTCGGTTTACCTCTGGACCGAGAAAAAGAACTACCTGATCTGTGCGATCCCCGCAACCTTTATGTCGGCGGTGAGCGCAACCTATTTCCTTGCCGCGCCCGAGTGCCTTGGCCTGATGAAGGCGGGTATGCTCCCGCTTGCCTATGGAATCGGTGCGTTGATTGCGGCAGTCTTTCTCGCTATCTTCCTCAAAACCACCGTATTCAGCAAAAAAGTCGGTGCGGCCCCGGCGTAACCGGCTCCCCCATCCGCCCGCTGTCCTTGGACAGCGGGCTTTTTTGCTGGCAGGGGAATGGCTGCCGGAGCGGGGAATCCACGCTTGCGTTTTTATGCTGGCCTGCGAGCCTGCGCATGGCAGTCCGGCGGACATAAAAAATCGGGTAAAATCTTGCATACCAGTCTCATTCCTGGCATCTATTTATGCATATTTTCTTAAATGATGACCATTTATTTAGACAGTATTTACAACTCTGCCTCCTCAAAAAAGAACATACTTTTGTTTTTGAGGGATTTGTGCTAAGATAAAGGGAGCGGAGGTGCGCGCAATGGAGTTTATCGAGCGGCTGAAAACGGAATACGGGATTGAGCTGAATCCCCAGCAACAGCGGGCGGCAGAGACGGTGGATGGAGCGGTCCTGCTGCTGGCGGTGCCGGGCAGCGGCAAAACCACTGTGCTGATCGCGCGGCTGGCAAACATGCTGCAAAACCATGGGATCAAGCCCCACAAGATTTTGACCATCACCTTTTCACGGCGGTCGGCAGCGGATATGCAGGAGCGGTATGCCCGGTATTTCGGGGCGGAAGGCGCGCCGAGGTTTTCGACCATTCACAGTTTCTGCTATGGGGTGGTCAAACATATCTCGACCCAATACCACCGCCCGCTTCCCCGGATGCTTCCTGACCCGTCAGATACAGTGCGGCGGCTCTACTGTGAGCTGGAGGGAGCGCGGTTCCTCGAGCGGGACCGGCTTGATGATCTGGTCAACCGGATCGGGTTTTGTAAAAACCGGTTGGCGGATGATCGGCAGATCGAAGGGATTGAGGTCGAGGGATGCGATTTCCCGCGCCTCTATCATGCCTATGAATCCTATAAAAAGGAAAACCATCTGATGGACTATGACGACATGCTGGTGTTCACCTATGACATGTTCCGGAAGAACCCGTCGTTTCTGGCGCAGTACCACGCGGTTTACAGCCATATCAACGTGGACGAGGCACAGGACACTTCTCTGGTGCAGCACAGGATTATTCAGCAGCTCGCCCAGAAGAGCGGGAACCTCTTTCTGGTGGGAGACGAGGACCAGAGCATCTATGGGTTCCGGGGCGCGTTCCCGGATGCCCTGCTGCGGTTCGAGGAGGACCATCCTGGTGCGCTTGTGCTCAAGATGGAGCGGAACTACCGCTCGACCGGCGAGATCGTCAAAGCGGCCAACCGCCTGATCCGGCAGAACACCGCCCGGATCGACAAGCAGATGACCGCCGGGGAGGAATCCGGCGTCCCGGTGCGGGTGGAGCCGGTCAGGCTGCCGTCCGAGCAGTACCCCAAGCTGACCGAATGGCTGGCAGGCGGGACGGGCAGTGCCGCAGTCCTCTACCGGTACAACGAAAGTGCGATCCCGCTGGTGGACGCGCTTTCGGCCGCAGGGATCAAATTCTGCCTGAAGGACACCCGGGAAGCCTTTTTCCAGACTGTACATGTCCGGGATATGACCGCGTTTTTAAAGCTCGCAGTGGACCCCACCGACTTCGACAGCTTCGCGCAGATCTACAACAAGACCTGCGCCTACTTTAACCGCTCGGTGCTGGATTTTGTCTCCCGTACCCATCCACAAGGCGCGGATGTGTTTGAAACCCTCAAACGGTGCCCGGCTGCGGAGCCGGGAAAAACGGCCTCTCTGCGCAGCCAGCTCGAACGCCTCCGGGGGCTTCCGCCGGTTACCGCGCTCAACCTGCTCGGGGAACTGACCACCCGCTCCTATTTTGAGTCGGACACCGCGTTCCAGCGGCTGACCCTGCTCAAGAGCATCGCTGCCCGTCAAAAAACGGTGGAGGAGCTGCTCAACCGGCTGGAGGAATTGCAGGGGATCGTGCGGGAAACCCCAGGGTCAGGGGAGGCGGTGACCCTCTCCACCATCCATTCAAGCAAGGGGCTGGAATATGACCGCGTCCTGCTGGTCGACCTCATTGACGGGCAGTTCCCTTCTAAAGCGGCAGTCGAGCGGCTGGAACAGAAGGAGGACCGGACTGCCTACGAGGAAGAGGTGCGGCTCTGCTATGTGGCGGCGACTCGTGCCCGGCGGGAACTCTGCCTGCTGGGGTTTGAGGAGGGGAACCGCACCTGCCGTCCATCTCGGTTTGTGCGCCTGCTGACCGCTGATCCCAAACCAAAACCGCAGCCAGATAGAGCCGGGAATCCGGCGCTGGAGACAGTGCGCCAGGAGATACAGGGCTATTATCCGGTCACCCGGCCGGAGGAACTTGAGGTCGGGACGGTGGTGCTGCACGAGGTGTTTGGGTCCGGGAGGGTGATCCGCATGGATGGCGGTATGATCTCCTGGTTCGACGGGGTGGTGACCAAGCGTTTTTCGGTGCAGGCGTGCATCAAAAAAGGGAACCTTTTCCTGAAGGAGCAATGAAGATGGGGCGGATCAAACAGCGGTACGCGCGGCTCAAAATCCTGGACCGGCTTTTTCTGGCGGGATACGGGGTGGCCCTGTGCGCCGGGATTGCGGCCTGCGTTTCGGCGGGCCTGCGGATGCCCGGCCTGCGGGTCCCGGCAGGGATGGTCCTGCTGCTCCTTTCGGCCAGTCTCACCACCCTCTGGACCCTGGGCCGGTTCGCATTCAGGGCGGCGGTCGCGGTGCTCGTTATCGGGTTGGCGGTCAGCGGCGGGCTGCTCGGTGGGATGGGGCTGCTGATCGGATTCCTGCGGATCGCCGGAATCCCGTTTGAGCAGCTCCGGTTCGGTCCTGCGGTGCTCTTTTTCGGGCTGGATGCAGCCTGTCTGGTCGTTTTCCTGCTCCGCCGGGACTGCTTTGGGGACCCTGCGCCCGAAAAGGAGGAGGAACCCTCCCCGGAGTGGGAGCTGCCGGAAGATTTTTAATCAGCCCTCTTTTTTCACCGGCTACAATCTGTTATAATCGAGATACCTGAAAAGAACCATGGTGCGTCCGATTTTTCGATCCGGGTGCTTTCGGGATTTGCTTTGTATGTAAGAAACCCGTATTCACAACCATTTGACACCGGTCTGAGCGGGTCTTTTGCCGGCCTGCCGCGTTGGAAAATCTTGCAATACACAAAGGATTGTCTGCGTTTTTTCGCCTCGCAGGGCAGCAAAATTCCTTGCCCATCCGGCACCCTCTGATTATGAATACAGGTTCTGAACATTTGCCTGAAACCGAACGGGCTGCCCACCCTGGCTCCGGCCCTTTGCGTCGGGGGCTGCGCTGCCCTGGTTAAGGCAAGGAAAGTGACGGTAAAAATGAAGATTCTGCATACTTCAGACTGGCATCTGGGCATCTCTCTGCATGGTGTGTCCCTGTTGGAGGACCAGCGGGAGATGGTTGCCTGTCTGCTGGAATCGGTGCGTGCCGAGCAGGTGGATGCGGTGGTGATCGCGGGGGATATCTTTGACCATGCGGTAGCCCGTCCCGATGCGATCGACCTGTACAACGATGCCATGACCGCCCTCTGCCGGGACTGCAGCCTCCCGGTACTGCTGATCCCGGGCAACCACGACGGTGCTGCGAGGCTTTCGGCGTGCAGTGCGCTCCTGCAGGATGCAGGACTGCATATCGCTGGACGGTTGGAGCAGGCGTTTGAGCCGGTGGTGCTGGGGGATGCGGCATTTTTTTTGCTGCCTTATTTCAACATTGAGCAGGTGCGGCAGCTCTTCCCGGAGGAGACGGTCCGCAGCTATTCCGATGCGATGGCCGTGGTCGTCCGGCAGATGCGGGAGCGGTTTGTTCCCGGACGGCGGCAGATCCTGGTGGCGCACTGCTTCGCTGCCGGTTCCCAGCTCTCGGAAAGCGACCGCACCGCGCTGGTCGGCGGGAGCAGCCAGATCGCGTGCGAGGCGTTTGATGGGTTCGATTATGTTGCGCTCGGGCATCTGCACCGCGCACAGGAACCGGGCGGCAGCCTGCGGTACAGCGGCTCTCCTTGGTGCTACTCCTTTTCCGAAGCGGGGCAGGGCAAATCCTTCACCCTGTTGGAGACCGAAACCCTCGTCCGGCGGGAACTTCCGGTGCATACCAGCCGGATGCTGCGGGTTTGCAAGGGGGAGCTTGCGTCACTGCAATTTGCGTGCGGGTTTGACCCGCACCGGGAGGATTATCTCAAGATCGAACTGACCGACGCACCCGCCGGCCTGGAGACGCTTGAATATTTCCGGGAACGGTACCCCAATCTGCTCCTGTTGACCGGGGTCAGCCCGCAGCCCGATACGGGAGCCGACAGTTTGACGGTCGAACAGCTTTCGGAGCTTGGCCCGGAGGAGCTTTTGCAGCATTTCTGCGTGGAGGTTGGCGGGGAACCGCTCACAGAGGAACAGCTCGGGTGGTTCCGGGAGGCGGCCGAACAGGCGGATAAGGAGGCGGTGCAATGATCCCGGTGCGGTTGGAACTGGAAGGCTTTGGGCCGTATGTCGAGCGGCAGGAGATCGACTTTACCCGTTTCTTCGCAGCCGGCCTGGTGCTGATCCGCGGGGAAACTGGTGCGGGAAAGACTGTCCTGCTCGATGCGATGACCTATGCGCTCTACGGGCGGAGCAGCGGCGGGACCCGGGGCGATTTCGCCGACCTGCGCAGCCTGCTGATGCCGCCCGATGCCCCGACCCGGGTGACTTTTGAGTTCGATGTGCGGGGCAGGCGGTACCGGTTCGCCCGGTGGCTCCGGGTGCGCAAAAAACGGACCGGCGCCTATGAATACCTGCCCGCGCAGGATGCATTTTTCCTCAGCCCAAACGGGACCTTCACCACCTTCTTTGAAAATCCGCGCCAGCGGGATGTCGAAGAGAAGGCCCGTGAACTGATCGGCCTGAACTGCGAACAGTTCTGTCAGGTGATGATCCTGCCGCAGGGGCAGTTTGAGCGGCTGCTGGTCGCCAAGAGTGAGGAGAAAGAGGCGGTGCTGGTCAGCCTGTTCCATGCGGAGCGGTGGCAGCGGATCGCAGAACAGGTCTGTATGCGGGCAAACGGGCTGCGTCAGAGGCTGGATCAGGAAAAGGCGGCGGTTCAGGCCCTGCTCGACGGGCAGGGCTGTGCGGATGCGGACACACTGTCGGACAAACGGAAGCAGACCTGTGAACAGCTCGCGGAACAGGCCGCCCGGCGGCAGGCGGCATCCGATACCCTCGATCTGAAACGGCGGGTGTTCGAGGAGGAAACCCGTATTTTTGGCCTGTTTGAAGAGCGGCGCACTGTACAGGGGGAGCGGGAGCGTTTGGAGAACCGCGCTCCCCTGATGCGGGAAAAACAGGAGCGGATCAGCGCGGCGCGGCGTGCGGTACAGGCGGAAGGGGCCTGCGCGCATGCAGCGGCAGCAGCAGCCGAACTGGAACGCCGTCAGGCTGCTGTACAGCAGGCGGAAAAGCAGCTTGCGAAAACACGGCAGGCGCTGCTGACGGCAGCCGGTGCACTCGAAGCCTGTGAGCGGGAGGAGCCGTTCCATGCGGCGGATCAGGCGCGTCTTGCGCGCCTGGAAACCCTGCGGGAGAGTTACCGTCTGCTTGGGGAAGCGGCGCACACGAAGGAGCAGTCGGACGCCCTCTGGGCACGCGCGGTCAGATCCGCGGACGGTGCACGCGCACATCTGGAAGCATGCAGGAGCCGGAAAGAAAGGTTGGAAGCCGAGCGAATACGTATTTTCGAAGGGTACAGCGCCCGTCTGCCCGCCCTGCGGGAGGAGCTGGCACAGCTCGAACGGATTGCACAGGCGCAGGAACGGTTCGGACAGGCGGCTGCAAAAGCGGAAGCCTGCCAGGTACAGTATGCGGCGCTGTTGGCCGGACGCGCAGCCAAACAGGCGGCGCGCGAGGAGGCAAGAGGCAGGCGGGAAGAGTTGGGGCGCCGGTACCTGCAAAATGCGGCGGCGGCGCTGGCGGCGTCCCTCTCGGAAGGAATGCCATGTCCGGTCTGCGGCGGGACCCACCATCCATCCCTGGCGACTGCGGCGGGGGATGCGGTCAGCGATGCCCGGATCGCTGCGGCGGATCGTGCGGTCGCACAGGCGGAGCGGGCATATGATCTTCATGAGGCCGAACTGACAAAGGCAGAAGCCGGGATGCAGGCAGCCCGGGAACTGGCGGAATCGCTGCGGGCGGAATGTGGGCCAATCCCCGCGCAGCTCGCCGGACAGCTTGAAGCGGTCAGGCGGTCGGTGCGGGAGGCACAGGAGCAGGATGCACACGCGGCAGAAATCGCGGCGGAGCTGGAACAGGCGGTATCCGCGCTCGAGCAGGCACAGGACCTGGCAGTGCAGGAGGCGTCTGCACTCGAGCAGACGGTATGCGGGCGTCAGAAGGCGCACGCGCGGTACGAAGCGCTTGCTGTCCAACTGGATCCGGAACTGCCCGACTATGCCGCATTGGAGGCCGCCCTGAAAGCGGTCAGGGAGCGGTGCGCCGCTTATGAGGCGGGTTTGAAACGGGCGCGGGCGGACGAAAGCGCTGCCCGGCTTGCAGAAGGGGCAGCCCGGACAGCGGCAGAACACACCATGGCAGAGCTGGAGCGGTGCCGCGCGGCATATGCGCAGGCGCAGGAGGGGATGCGGCAAGCGCTCGATTGCGCCGGATTCCGGACCCCGGAGGAGGTCGCTGCGGCAGTTCTGCCGCCCGAAACGGTCTCGGCATGGGAACAGGAGGTCGTGGAAAACCGCGCCCGACTGGAGGCGGCTTCCCGGCAGATGGATGTGCTGGATGGACAGCTTGCGGGCCGGAGCCTCCCGGATCTGGCCAGGTCGGGACAGGAGATTGCTGCGCTCGAGAAGCAAAAGGCCGAGTTGGACGCCCAGTGGGGCGCGCTCCGGGAAATGTGCGAGCGGCTGAAGCAGCTCGAACGGGACTGCCGCGCCCGGCAGCAGGCACTCGATGCCCGGCGGGCCGAGTGCGACCGGCTGACCGCGTTCGGCAAACTGCTGCGCGGGGACAACGGGGTCAGCCTGCGGCGGTATCTGCTCGGGGTGATGCTCTCGTCGATCACCGCCGAAGCCAACCGGCTGCTCAAAAATGTGCATGGCGGGCGGTACCAGCTGTTCCGCACCGCGGAAGGGTTGGGGCGCTCCCGCAAGGCTGGGCTGGATCTCGAGGTATTCGACGCACATGCGGGCGGGCGCCGGGGGGTGTCCAGCCTTTCGGGCGGGGAGAAGTTCCTCGTTTCGCTCGCGCTTGCGCTCGGGCTTTCGGCGGTGGTGCAGGCGCAGTCGGGCGGCATCCGGATGGACGCCATGTTCATCGACGAGGGGTTCGGCTCGCTCGACCCCAGGTCGATTGCGGATGCGCTCGATGTGCTCGCGTCGGTGCGCGGCTCCCGGCGGCTGGTCGGGATTATCTCCCATGTTGAGGCATTGCGGGAGAGTATCGAAGCGTCGGTGGAGGTGGTCAAAGGCCGGACGGGAAGCCGCCTGAAGCTCCATAGTTAAAGGCAGTGCAGGCGTGGCGGCAACGGCGTCCTCGCGAGCGCGTTTTACAGGTGAAAAACCCCTTCCCAAAGGCATACAGCCGCGTTAAAGGACTGTTTTTTCACGCATGAATCTATAAAGAAGAAGGTCAGACAACACTATGAAAATCATCACACAAATCGGCGTCCTGTTTGGCGTCTGCCTCGGTGGGGTCGGTATTTCCGCGATCCTGCCGTTCCCTTTCCCAGCAAGCGTTTCGGCGATGCTCCTGCTGTTTGCACTCCTGCTTTGCAGGGTGGTAAAGCCTGGGCAGATCGACGAGATCGCCGGATTCTTGACCAAAAATATGGCGATCCTCTTTCTGCCGGCTGCGGTGGGCATCATTGAGAGCCTCGACATTCTGCGGGACAGCGGTATCCAGATTCTAATAATCTGTCTGGTAAGCACCCTGCTGACCTTTGGTGTGACCGCGACGGTCGTTTCCCTGCTGATGCGGCTTGCCGACAGAAAGGAGCGTCAGGATGGTTAATCAGCTTGTATCCAGCCCGCTGTTCGGGATCGTGCTGTGTGTGGTGACCTTCTGGGTCGGTACACGGGTCAACCAGTGGCTGCGCACCCCGGTCGCAAACCCGCTGCTTGTCGCGATCCTGCTTTGTTCGGTGGTTCTGCTGGCCTTCCGCATCCCGCTCGAACAGTTTAACATTGGCGGCGAAATCATCAATATGCTGGTCGGCCCTGCGACCGCGGCTCTCGCCCTCTCGATCTACCACCAGAGAAAGGTGCTGGGCAAGTATTTCCTGCCGATCGTGGTGGGGAGTTTTGCGGGAGCGGCTACCTCGTTGGCAAGTGTTGCGCTGCTCTGCCGTTTGTTCCGCCTTGATGAGGTGATCCTCTCCTCGCTCCTGCCCAAGTCGGTTACCACCGCGATCGCCCTCGAAATTTCGGCAGGGCGGGGTGGCATCGGGTCGGTCACCATCCTGGCAGTGCTGATTACAGGGGTGTCCGGGGCAGTGTTTGCCCCGCTTATGATCCGGCTGTTCCGGGTCAAAAATCCGGTGGCGCAGGGGGTCGCAATCGGGACATGCAGCCATGCGGTCGGCACCAGCAAGGCGATCGAGCTGGGCGAGCTTCAGGGCGCGATGAGTGGAATCGCGATCGGGGTTGCGGGCTTGATGACCGTCCTGATTACCCTGCTGTTCTGACCCGTTCAGTGGAGCGGTGCCCCGCCCCGGAAGACTGCTTTGCGGGAGCGCTGCCGCTGCGCGCATATGGCACCGGGGTGCTGTCCCCCGCTCTGCCGCCAAAGCGGCGTGTAGGCCAACCGGTTTTTGCGCCGGGACGGAGTTTTTTAGGTACTTACAGCCTGTCTTGAAAGGAGCGTTCCCATGAACCAGACGGTTCAAACCGAAGTTAAGCGTTATCTCTTCATGGTGGTGGGGTGTTTTTCCTACGCCCTGGCCTTCAACCTGTTTTTGATCCCGAACAATGTTGTCACCGGCGGCGTCACAGGCCTTTCCACACTGGTCAACATTCTGTGCGGCGGGGCGGTGGGGGTCGGTATCATCAGCATTGCGTTCAACCTGCCGATCCTCCTGCTTGGCCTGCGCTCGCAGGGGCTGACCTTTATCCTGCGGTGTTTTCTGACCATCGCGGTGCTGGGACTGTTCCTCGACGGGATGAATGGCCTGCCGGTGATTACCGATGACCCTCTGATGGCCTCGATCTACGGCGGCATTGCGCAGGGAATCGGGATCGGGCTGTTCTGCCGGTACAACGTCTCCTCGGGCGGCACAGAGCTGCTTGCGCGGGTATTGATGCCGCTGTTTCCGGGCATCTCGCTGGCAAACCTGCTCGCAGTGCTCGACGGTGCAATCGTCCTGATCGGCAGTCTGGTGCTCGGCAATCCCGAAAACGTCCTGCGTGCGCTGATCGTGATCTATCTTTCCTCCAAGGTGAGCGACCTGATTATCACCGGCCTGGACTACGCCAAGATGGTCCATATCATTACCGAGAAGCCGGAGGAGGTCGCGGACGCGCTGCTCAAAAGCTCGCCCCGCGGTGTGACCGAGATCAGCGGCCGCGGGATGTATACCCGTTCGCGCAAAAATGTGCTGATGACGGTCGTGAAAAAACAGCAGCTTCTCCAGCTGCGGCGGGTGGTCAGCGAGGCCGACCCGACCGCGTTTATCATCGTTTCGGATACGACTGAGGTGCTTGGGAAAGGGTGGAAACAGCTGTAAGAGCCCGAATTTACAACCATTCGCCACCGTCTGAGCAGGCCCTTTGCTTGGGGCAAAGGGCGCTTTTTACCTATTCTTTATCCAAAAGTTTCGTCCACCTTTTCAAAGGTGGCGGGGTCGAGGGGCAGTGAGGCAACGGAAGTTTGGGTTCCAGCCCAAACTTCCGGGGCGCAAGCGCCCTGCTTCGGGGGACTTCTCGGGCCTACGGTCCGAAGCGCGGCATACGCCGCGACGCCCCCTCAGTTTGCCTTACGGGCGAGGGGTCGGTGCCCCCTCCCCGTAGGCCCCACCCCGATGGGGCAAAGTGCGCTTTTTACCTGTTTTTTATCCAAAAGTTTCGTCCACCTTTTCA